>CAYPIG010000116.1:0-1912 GCA_964410705.1 uncultured Gallionella sp. | reverse complement strand
GCGTCATATCCATCCGCAATTACGCCGCCTTCGCGCAGCACGCTGGAAGGCTCTTCGCGCAGCGCACGGCTCAGCAATGCAAAGAGCTTTTCATCCGCTATCAGGGCGTCTTTCAGCAGCTTGATCAGAGGGGAGTCGCATTCGAGCAATTCGTGTAATTCGGGCAGCGCCTTCAGGGTGTTGCGCAGCCCGGACAGATCGCGCGGTCTGGCTGATTTCAAAGCGATGCGCGCGGTGATGCGTTCGACGTCCACGCAGGGTTTGAGTCGAGCCTGCAATTGGCTGTAGAGTGCATCGAGTTTTTCCACCGCGTCGTGGCGCAGCTGCAGTGTTTGCCGGTCGCGCAGCGGGTGGTGCAGCCAGGATGACAAAAGACGGCTGCCCATGTTGGTCGCGCAAGTGTCGAGCAGCGAGAGCAGGGTGGGGGAAGCTTCTCCCCTTAACGTCTGTGTAATTTCCAGGTTGCGGCGGGTCGCAGCATCCATGCGCACGTAGCGATCTGCGCTGTAGACCTGCAAACTGCGTATGTGGCCGATCGTCTGCCCCTGAGTGAGTCTGGCATAACCCAGCAGTGCGCCCGCCGCTTCCAGACCCGTGGTGTAATCGTCGCAACCGTAGCCTGCCAGATCCAGCGTGGCAAATTGCTGACATAGCGAGCGGCGTGCGGTGTCGAGTTCGAAATGCCAAGCGGGCAGCGGTTTGCAGCTGCCGCTGATGTGCAGCGAGGCTCCTTCCGCATGCAGTATTTCCGAAGGCTGCAAGCGCTCGATTTCGGAACTCAGATTGTCAGGCGCAGTTTCAAAGACGAAAAACTGCCCCGATGCCATGTTCATCCAGGCAAGTCCCAGCTTGCCCTGATGTTGATGGATGCAAAGCAGCAGATTGTCGCGCTTTTCTTCGAGCAGGGCCGAGTCGGTGATGGTGCCAGGAGTCACGATGCGCATCACCTTGCGCTCTACAGGACCCTTGCTGGTGGCAGGATCGCCTATCTGTTCGCAGATCGCCACCGACATGCCCAGTTTGACCAGGCGCGCCAGATATTGCTCGGCAGAATGATAAGGGACGCCGCACATCTTGATCGGCACGCCGTTCGAGGAGCCTCGGTGGGTGAGGGTGATGTCGAGCAGTTTGGCGGCGCGTTCGGCGTCTTCGAAGAACAGTTCATAAAAATCGCCCATGCGATAGAACAGCAGCCCATCGGGGTGTTCGGCCTTGATGCGCAAAAACTGCTGCATCATAGGGGTGTGTTTTTCAGTTTGGGTCATTACGTTACCGCCTGGATGTGCAGGTTTTTAAAAAATCCGCTGCAAAAGGGACGAATCATATACAGACTCCAGTACAAAATGAAGCTTTGTTCTCTATAATGAAACGGGTAGCGCTTATGAATGAGTGCAGATCAAACTGTAGGTTGAGGATATGGCAGCGAGATATAGACTCCTGTCGATATGAATCTGCCGCTGATTGAAGTGAGGTTTTCAGATGAATGAAATGGCACGACCGGCAGATGGCAGCTACCGGCTGCGCATTTTGCTGGTGGATGACGATAAGCTCATACTGGTGCTGGTGAAAACCCTGCTTGAGAGGGCGGGGCATATTGTCGTCACCGCAGGCAACGGCATAGAAGGTCTGGCCCGGATTGATGAATTCAGGCCGCAGCTGATCATCACCGACTGGTCTATGCCGGAAATGTCCGGCATAGAGTTTTGCCGGGCGCTCAGGCGGAATGTTCAGTGGCGCAATATTTACGTATTCATCATGACGGCCCAGGAGGGGATGGACAGTCTGGTGCAGGCGTTTGAAGCCGGTGCGGACGATTATCTGATCAAGCCCGTCAATCCCAAGCTGCTGCTGGCCAGGTTGCGCGCAGGGCAGCGCGTGCAGCCGCAATGCGCAGCCGTGCCATCGCCGGTGC
>CAYPIG010000115.1:0-1919 GCA_964410705.1 uncultured Gallionella sp. | reverse complement strand
ATGCAGGATTCAGCTAAAACCTGACTCCTGACTCCTGACTCCTGACTCCTGATTCCTGATTCCTGACATGAAGCAGCTGGCACTCAAGATCGATGTGGACACCTATCGCGGAACGCGCGAGGGGGTGCCGCGTCTGGTCGATGTGTTGCAGCGCTATAACGCTCAGGCGACTTTTTTCTTCACCTTGGGCCCCGATCACATGGGGCGCGCGATCAAACGCGTATTTCGCAAGGGCTACATGAAAAAGGTCTCGCGCATGTCGGTCGTCGAACACTACGGCATCAAGACCTTGTTGTACGGCACGCTGCTGCCGGCCCCCGACATCGGCAAGAAGTGTGCCGACATCATGAGGGGGGTGCGCGATGCCGGTTTTGAGGTGGGCATACACTGCTACGACCATATACGCTGGCAGGATCAGGTGGCGGACAAGGATGCCGTCTGGACCCGGCGTGAATTGCAGCGGGCTATTGATCGCTATGCCGACATATTCGGTGAACCGGCTCATGCTCATGCGGCAGCCGGATGGCAGATGAATCGGGATGCGCTGCGTCTGATGCAGCGTTCGGGTTTCGATTACAGTTCCGATACCCGAGGGACTCACCCCTTTATTCCGACCTGGCAGGCTGAGATTGTTTCATGTCCGCAACTGCCTACCACTTTGCCGACGCTTGATGAACTGATCAACCGCGACGGGATTACGCTGGATAATATCGCCCAGCATGTGCTGGCCCTGACCGCGGATGCGCCTGTCACAGGTCATGTTTTTACGCTGCACGCCGAGCTCGAAGGGGGGAAGTGGATGCCGGTCTTCGAACAGTTATTGCAGGGCTGGCAGAAGCAGGGCTATGAGCTTGTGTCCATGATGCAGTATCTGCAGGGGCTGGAGGCGGAAGCCTTGCCGCGTCATGAAGTGGTGATGGGGGAGGTTGAAGGGCGTATCGGTCTTTTTGCCATTCAGGGCGAACCGAGCTGATTGCTAAAGTTTTATTGCGTCATGCCGACAACATACAAAAGCGAGGTGTCATGATGGAAGATAACAAGGCCTTGAACGACTGGGTCAACAGGCTCACCCAGAGCGAATTGCCGGTGTTGAAGCATACCGCGCGGGATTTGGCTGCATTGCAGGCAGACGAGAACCGCCTTTCTGCTCACGCCATTGCTACCGTTATCGCGCCTGACCCCATCATGACGGTCAAATTGCTGCGCTATTTGCAGAGTCACAAGCACAAGGCGCAGACCACCGAACTGGTGCAGGTCGAGCAGGCTCTGCTGATGCTCGGTCTGGAATCGTTTTTCAAGCATGTCGCTCCTCAGCCTCTGATCGAGGATATGCTCAAGACCCATCAGGTGGCGCTGCCGCCTGTGCTGCGCGTGGTGCACCGTGCCCATCGCGCCTCCGAGTATGCTTTCGACTGGGCGGTGCTGCTGCACGATCTTCATTTTGAGGAGGTGCGGATTGCGGCGCTGTTGCACGACATCGCCGAAATACTGATGTGGTGTTTCGCACCAACTCTGATGCTGGAAATCCGAGACAAGCAGCGGAACGACAAGGCCTTGCGCAGCAAGGATGCGCAGATACAAGTGCTGGGTTTTACCCTGGCCGAACTGCAAAAGGAGTTGATCACGCAGTGGGGTTTGCCGCAGTTGCTGCTGAATCTGGTAAACGATGCGCACTCTCAGCAGCCTCGGGTGCGCAATGTCATGCTGGCGGTCAATCTTGCCCGCCATTCTGCCAACGGATGGGACGATGCGGCTTTGCCGGACGACTACAAGGAGATCGCCGTGCTGTTGCGCATGACGCCCGAGCAGGTGCTTCTGATGGTGGGAGAAGATGCAGGCATCTTGTGCGATCGAACTCAGCAGCATTGATTGCGGTTGCCGGTCGCATCCGGCAGCTGCGATGTCGTTTACAGCCGCTG
>CAYPIG010000114.1:0-1920 GCA_964410705.1 uncultured Gallionella sp. | reverse complement strand
CCGGATGAGCGCAAAAGTGCGCGCGACCGCTACAAGTCCCTGCAGAAAGCCCCACCGGAAAAGAAGGAAGCTGTCAAACAGAAATGGGAGGAGTACAAGGTTCTTCCCGAGAGCGAAAAGGACCGCCTCAAGGCCGAGGCCGCCAGAAAGCCAACGCCACGTCCCGCGCCGTCCAAGGCCGCCACCGCACCGAAGCCGCCCCCTCCCGCGAATACCCTGCTGCCGGCAGCTCCAGGGAATCCAGCCGCAGTTCGCTGATCCGCAGAATGGCAACTCCCGGGATTCAAATGCCGAACCTCGGTCGTCGGATCGCCAGCATGGCCTACGAGAGCCTGCTGCTGCTTGGCGTGCTTTCGGTATTCTTTCTATTGCCGCACGTTATCCTGGGCATCGGCTTCGGCATCGCATTGCCCGGTTGGATGTTGATCATCCATGTGTTCATCCTGCTTGGCTGCTATTTTGTCTGGTACTGGCAGCATGGCGGACAAACCCTGGCGATGCAGACCTGGAAAATCAAGGTCTCAACGCCAAGTGGAGCGAAACCTTCCCTGGCACAACTGATCCTGCGCTACGCGCTTTCATGGCCCGGTCTAGTCTTCATGGGTGTCGGAGTACTCTGGGCACTCATCGACCCGGATCGCCAGTTCCTGCATGACCGGCTGGCCGGTACGCGATTGATATTCAAACAAAACTAGTTCCAGTCAGCGTCGCTCGACCCACCAGAGCATACCGGCGGCAGTGACCAGAAATAGCACGCTTGGTGTTATCGCAGAAAAGAACGGCGGCCAGCTGTTGATTACGCCGAGACTGGAAAACAGTCCGTTCAGCATGTGGAAACCAATCCCGAGCATGATCCCGGCGAATACCCGAATGCTGACCGCTCCCATCCGATCCTGCATATATGCAAAAGGCAGCGCCAGCGCCATCATCACCAGCGCAGCCAGCGGATAGACCAGTTTTTTCCACATCGCGATATCGTAGCGGTCGGTCTTTTGCTGATTTCCGCTCAGATGACGCACAAAAAGATACAGATTGACCAGCGACATACGCTCCGGAACGACCATGAGCACGGCCAACAGATCCGGACTCAGCCCCGACTTCCAGTTCAGCTCGCGGAATCTTTCGACATGGGCTGCCTCCCCGGAAAATACCGTGCGGACAACTCCATCCAGCAACCAGTTTCCATCCCTGATGTAGCTGCCCCGTTCGGCCTGACTGATCGAAAGCAGTTGAAATCGGTCGTCGAATTCAAAAATACGAACATTCTGCAATGACGCGTCAGGAAGTACCTCGCGCACATTTACGAACGAACGCTCATCCTTGACCCACAGTCCGGAGCGAAACTCCTGTGCCACCATCGATCCCATGGCCCTGAGTCTGAGCTGCTGGGCGGCACGTTCGGCGGGCGGCGCGACCAGTTCACCCATCAGCAGCGTCAGAACGACGAACACCGCGCCGATCTTGGTCAGAGTGAGCAGCAGATCACCCGTAGACAGTCCTGCTGCACGAAGCACCGTGATCTCGGAATGCCGTGCAAGGACTGTCAGGGCATACAGCGTACCGATCAGCACACCGATCGGGAAAAGTTCGTAGAGCCGTCCGGGCAGAGTCAGTGCCACGTAGCCCAAGGCATGCTGAATCTGGTAGCCACCCTTGCCGATGCTTTCAAGCTGATGGATCAAGTCAAAGAAAGCAAAAAGCATCAGAAAGGCCAACAGTACCAAACCAGTAGCTGCATAGATTTCACGCGCCAGATGGCGTTCATATATTTTTAACGCCATCGAAGCTTGCCCCAGGCCAGAGGATTCTGCCGGCGATAGAAGAGAACCACCAAGAGCAGGAACATGCCGACGTGCACGGCCCAAACGCCAATCTCGAAAGGCAGCTTTCCTTGCGCCACCCATGCCTGGCTGACACTGA
>CAYPIG010000113.1:0-2219 GCA_964410705.1 uncultured Gallionella sp. | reverse complement strand
TGCTTAGCTCAGCTGGTAGAGCGTCGCCCTTACAAGGCGAATGTCGGCGGTTCGAACCCGTCAGCACCCACCAGACAAGGCTGGTTGAAACTAGCCGGTAGCTTGTAGCATGAAGTAGAAGTTTTGGAGTGGTAGTTCAGTTGGTTAGAATACCGGCCTGTCACGCCGGGGGTCGCGGGTTCGAGTCCCGTCCACTCCGCCAAATTAAGGCGAACGAAAGTTCGCCTTTTTTCATATCTGTCGTTTATAAAATTCTTCTGAGGTTGCTATGTTTGACTTTGTTCATGAAAAAAGAAGACTGGTACAAATAGTCCTGCTGCTGATTATTTTGCCTTTTGCGTTCTTTGGTGTGGATTCGTATCGTCATGCCGGTGACACAGATGCACCGGCCTCAGTGAACGGGGTGGATATCACCCGGCAGGAATTTGAAATGGCGCTGCGCCAGCAGCAGGACAAGATGCGCCAGGTGTTGGGTGCGAATTTCGATCCTGCCATGTTCGACAAACCAGAGATGAAACAGGCGATTCTGGAAAATCTGGTGGCGCAGCGGCTGCTGATCGACAGGGCAAAAGCCGCAGGGCTGACCGTGACCGATGAGCAGATCGCTCAGGTGATCGGCGGAATCGACGCTTTCAAGGAAGGCGGCAAGTTCGACAAGGCTCGTTATACCAGCGCGCTGGCCAATCAGAATATGACGCCGATGATCTTCGAGGCTAAGGTCAAGGAGGAATTGACCGGGCAGCAGCTGCGCGATGCCTACACGCAGAACGGTTACGCATCCCGCACCCTGACCGACAATGTGATCGCCATCAACGAGCAGCAGCGCACCGTGAGCATCGCGCAGATTTCAGCGCAGACCTTCGCTGCACAGGCCAAGGCCGATGACGCTGAAATCAAGTCGTATTTTGAGCAGAATCAGAAGGAATTTCAGGTTCCCGAACAGATCAAGGTTGAATACGTGAAGTTTTCCCTGAACGATCTGATGGCCCGTGCCGAGGTCAAGGCGGAAGAAGTTCGCAAATATTACGATGAGCATCTGTCGGAGTTTTCCGTTCCCGAACAGCGTCAGGCATCCCATATCCTGTTGACGGTTGCCGCCACGGCATCCCGCGCGGAACAGGATGCGGTGAAGGCTAGAGCCGAGCAGCTGCTGGCTCAGGTTAAACAGAATCCTGCAAAGTTCGCAGAAATTGCCAAGGCTATTTCGCAGGATCCGGGTTCGGCGGTCAACGGCGGCGAGCTGGGTTCGTTTGGACGCGGCATGATGGTCAAGCCTTTCGACGATGCGGTATTTTCGCTTAAGGCGGGTGAAATCAGTTCGCTGGTCAAATCCGACTTCGGTTATCACATCATTAAATTGACCGGGATCAAGGCATCCAGCCCGACGCCTTTTGATGAAGTCAGCGCCGGTGTTCAGGCTCGTCTTCGCCAGCAGAAGGCTGCCGATCGTTTCGCGGAATTGGCGGATAAATTCAGCAACACCGTCTACGAGCAGAGCGATACTCTGAAACCGGCCGCCGAACTGGCAGGCGTCAAGGTCGAGCAAAGCGGCTGGCTGATCAAGGGAGCGGTATCGGATGAGATCTGGAACGCCAAGATGTTGCAGGCCGTATTTTCCGACGATGTGATCAAGAACAAACGCAATACCGCCGCGGTTGAAGTTGCCGCCAGCACGCTGGTCGCGGCGCGCATGCTGGAACACAAGCCTGCCAGCGTACGCGCACTGGCTGAGGTGTCCGATTCGATCAAACAGAAAATAATCAGCAAAAAAGCACTGGACATGGCCGTAAAACAGGGTACAATGCTGCTCGGTCAAATGCAGCAGGGCAACAAAGCTGAAGTGAACTGGTCGGCAGCGCAGGCGGTGACACACGGAAAACACGGTGTTCTGGATGCGGCAACGGTCAGAAAATTGTTTCAGGCTGACAGTGCCAAGTTGCCTCAGTACGTCGGTTCTGAAGCTGCAAACGGTTATGTGATCGTCCGGGTTGAAGCCGTTAAAAACGGCGAAAAGGCGGATGAAGTTAAACACAATCGCTATGCGCAACAGCTGCGCCAGATGACCGGTGATGAGATGTTTCAGGCTTACATTGCCGGAGCAAAGAAAGAAGCAAAGATCAAGCAAAAGCCGATGGATACGGCCAAGCCATAGATTACATGAATACGGGTGCTTAGCTCAGCTGGTAGAGCGTCGCCCTTACAAGGCGAATGTCGGCGGT
>CAYPIG010000112.1:0-2692 GCA_964410705.1 uncultured Gallionella sp. | reverse complement strand
CCGCCATCGTGCTGGGAGCGGTGGTCGGCGGTGTGCTGATCAGCCCTTCCATAGGCGGACCTATGCTGCAATGGTGGGATATTCCATACTTTGACACCGGCATAGACACCTCGCCAGAACTGGCCATCGCCATCATCGTGCTGATCTACTTTGTCGCCGCCCTTTTCAATCTGTACATACCGCGGGTCGCGCTCGATCACAAACCGCTGAGCCGCAACCCGGCTTTCTTACTCTCGGAGTTCTGGCACAACTTCAAACTGCTGTGGAAAGACCCGCTGGGGCGCGTGTCGCTGGCCGTCACCACGCTGTTCTGGGGAACCGGCGCCACGCTGCGTCTGATCGTGCTGGGATGGGCTGCAGTGGCCCTGCACTACGATATCGCCAGCGCCGCGAAACTGACCGCCTGGGTTGCCATCGGCATCGCCATCGGCTCGGTTCTGGCCGCCAGATACGTGAAGCTGGAAAACTCGGTCAGGGTGCTGCCGATAGGCATCGCGATGGGACTGGTAGTCCTGCTGATGTTGCCTGTCACCAACAGCACGCTGGCCATCCTGCTGCTGATCGTCATCGGCGCGATGGGCGGCTATTTCGTAGTACCGATGAACGCGCTGCTGCAGCACCGCGGCCATCTGCTGATGGGGGCGGGAAGCTCCATCGCCGTGCAGAACTTCAACGAAAACCTGAGCATCTTCGCCATGCTGGCGCTCTATGCCCTGATGGAAAAACTGGAGTTTTCCATCTACATCATCATCACGGTGTTCGGCCTGATGCTCTCTGGCATCATGACCGCGCTGTACAAGCGTCACGGCCACGATCAGGACAGCGGAAAAATCTAGTCGCCCTGAGTATTAACGGCAAGGCACAAATCCTGCCAGGCCTTGGCCTTTTCCAGCGGACTTCTGAGCAGATAGGCAGGATGGAAGGTGACGATCAGCGGGATGCCTTTGTAGTCGTGCACCTCACCTCGCAATGAAGCTATCGTTGCATCCGTATCGAGCAAAGCAGAAGCCGCAGTCTTGCCCAGCGCCACGATGAGTTTTGGTTTAACCAGTTCGATCTGGCGTTTCAAATACGGCAGGCAGGCGTGAACCTCCGCCACATGGGGATGCCGGTCTTCAGGCGGGCGGCACTTGATCACGTTGGCGATATAGACGTTTTCCCGTTTGAGCCCGATCGCCAGCAGCATGTTGCCAAGTAAACGTCCGGCGTGCCCTGTGAACGGCTCGCCCGTTCTGTCCTCGTCTTCTCCGGGCGCTTCGCCGATAAACATCCATTCGGAATTTTCTTTGCCTGTGCCGAACACCGTCTGATTGCAGCCCGAGTGCAACGCGCACAGTTCGCAATCCGTCACCTTTTGTTTGAGTTCAGGCCAATCCACCTCAGCCAGCGGACCCGCCGCAATCTTTAACTGCAACTCGCGCAGACTGTCTCCCGCAGCTTGTGCTACCGGCGCTGCAAATAACGGCAGTTCACCGGCAACATCCGGACCGTTCTCCGTATCCGCGCCAGGAGATACTTGTTGCACGATGTGCCCGGAATCTGGCTGTTCAGCCCGCATCGGGATTTCGCGCCGCACCCACAAAGGGTACAGATTCAGCTCGCGCAGTACCGCCTCATTCCTGTCCATTTATCCCGCCCGTCAAATCACACGCCATCACTATCGCATCCTCACAGCCCTGCTCGTTGCGGTAATAGCCGCATCTTAAACCCACCTGATTAAATCCGGCGCTGCGGTAAAGCGCAATCGCGCCGCTGTTGCCCGCACGCACTTCGAGGAACACGCGTTGCCAGCCATGCTCGGCTGCAACAAAAAGAACTTCCGAGAGCATCAAACGCCCCTGCCCCTTGCGCTGCTGCGATTTTCCCACAGCGATATTGAGCAGTTCGCCCTCATCGACACCGGCCATCAGCACCGCAAAGCCGCTAATTTCACCCGAAATCTCACCGACAAAACAAAGGTTGCCGCTGTTCATCGCATCGGCAAAATTCCCCCTCGTCCAGGGATAGGCTTGCACCGATTGCTCGATCGCCAGCACGGCATCCACATCCGAAACCGTCATCGGTCTCATCAACAGTTTCCGGTTTGCTGTTTACTGTTGAGCTCTTTTTCGATGGCGATCGCTTCTCGTTCTGCCGTTTTCAAGGCCACCTTGTCGCGCAGGTAGAAGGGTTGTGCGAGCGCCGCATCCATCCAGCCTCCTGTCTGCGCTGCTGCCAGCGCGGCGACATGCATAGCCTGCGGGATTGCCGCGCCATCCGTACCCGTCAACTGGCCCGCATAACGAGACTGCAAAAGATCCGAAAAGGCGGCGAATCCGCTGCCCGCGCCAAACCAGTTATCGCCCGGAATTTCCGGTGCGTTTTCAGGCTTGCAAAGACAGGGCTCAGAAACTGTGATCCATCCGCCATCACGCTTTTCATAGGCGGCACAATAGATTTCCCCCATGCGCGCATCCAGCGCCGCAATCACGCGAGACTTTCCGGTGCTTTGGGCAACGGCCAGCAGGGTGCAAACGCCGAAGACCGGCAGATTCGCGCCCAGCGCAAGACCCTGCACCGCGCCACAGGCGATGCGCACCCCGGTGAATGAACCTGGCCCAGAACCGTAGGCGATGCCATCCATATCCTGCATCCTGCATCCTTCACGCAACAACTCGGGGCTTTGCCCCTTAGTTGTGCGGGGAAGACCCTT
>CAYPIG010000111.1:0-2825 GCA_964410705.1 uncultured Gallionella sp. | reverse complement strand
GGCCGTAGCCGACGGAATCGAGGATCTCGCGCCCGGCCATGGTGACTTCGGCGGTGTCGATGCCGTAGGGGCAGAACACGGAGCAGCGTCGGCACTCCGAGCACTGCCAGAAATAGGTGTACCACTCGTCGAGTACTTCGCGGGTCAGGTCGCGGGCGCCGACGAGGCTCGGGAACATCTTCCCGGCAGGCGTGAAATAGCGGCGGTATACGCTGCGCATCAGATCCTGACGCGCAACCGGCATGTTCTTGGGGTCCTGGGTGCCGATGAAATAATGGCATTTGTCCGAACAGGCACCGCAGTGCACGCAAGCGTCCATGAACACCTTGAGCGAACGGTATTTCTCCAGCAATTCGCCCATCTTGGCGATCGCCTTGTCGTGCCAGTCTTCGACCAGATGGCCGGGAAAACCGATCGCTTCGTTGATCTTGTCACTGGCGACAAAGGGTCCGGGACCTTCCATCGCTCCGGGCTTCAAAGCGGGGATGATGGGAATGGTGCGATACGCTGGCGCGGTCAGGGCTGCCATACTATTTCTCCGATTCCGCCGCCCAGGCGGCGATGTGACGCACTTCCCTGGGATTGTCGGTCTGATTGCGTGTGGGTGAAAAAAACACTCCCGGTGCGTGCAATAGTTTGCTGATGGGGAAGATCACCAGGAGTGTACAAACCAGCGACAGATGCAGATATAACAGGGCATCCGACGGCAGGGACTGAATGTCTAAATGCATCAGTCCGATAAAGAAAGTCTTCACCGCGATGACATCGGTGCCGACTGCAAATTTCATCAACAGACCCGTCGCCGCAATACCTGCGAGCAGCGCCAGCATCAGATGATCAGAAGGAGTCGAGATGTAGCGGATGCGCTCGACGAAAATACGCCGCGCCCAGAGCCCTGACAGGCCCAGCAGCATGGTCAGACCCGCATAGATGCCAAATGGCTGTATGAATGCCACCCAGCCCCACACAGGTTCTGTGAAATAACGCAGATGGCGCAGCACCACCAGCGCCATGCTGGCATGAAACAGCCAGCCCAAACCCCATATCCACAAATTGCCCTTGAACAGGCTCTCGAAAAATACCACTTCGCGAGTCATGCGCAACACCACGCCGCCCTGAGTCACGGGCGCCGGAGTGGTGGGGATCTTCAGCGGGGCCGGGGTGCTGGCATAATTGCGTATGCGCCGTACCAGCCCGACGACGAACACCAATGTCGAAAGATAAAAAAAGATCGCAAATAGTGTGTTCATCGCCGAATCCGTCCCCTTCAGGGATTAAACGCAACCGGTAGGTTTAGGCAGACCGGCGATCTTGCACGCCTGCTTGCCCGGACCATACGGAAACAGACCATACAGATATTCGCTGGTGCCCTTGTCGGCGCCCAGCTTCTTGCCGATAGCCTTGGTCAGTACGCGAACTGCCGGAGCAATCTGATATTCCTCAAAATATTCGCGCAGGAAATTGATCACTTCCCAGTGCTGTTCGGTCATCTCGACGCTTTCGGTCTGAGCCAGATAGGAACCTACTTCAGGAGTCCAATCGGCCAGATCGACCAGGTAACCTTCTTCATCGGTTTCGTAACTTTTGCCATTCACTTCTATGCTCGACATGTATTTCTCCTTTGTATATTTGACGATTAAAGCCAGGATTGGCAGTTTTTGTTGGCTGCGACCAGTTCCACGAAACCTGCATAATCGACCGCGTTCAGGCCTTCGATGACGCGGTCTGCCATTCCTCTGGCCTCCAGATCCGGTTGCAGCACGCTTATTCTGAAGCGTCCCATGGCCGCGCGCAACTTCGCCTCGAAGGCGTTGCCGGTCGTTGCCGCGTAAACCGCGTCTTCAATCAGCAGTATCTCGCCGCCAGGTGCCGTTGCGATACAGCTCTCCAGCGCGACATCGGACATCGGGGAACGGTTGATGATGTGCAACATAGAATTCTCCTTAGAAACTCAAGACTACGTCTTGTTCATCCATCAGCGCACCCATCTCGGCACGGCTCAGTACGATCACATCCACCAGCAGATCGTCTTCGGTCAGACCGCGCGCCTCCATCGATTCACGGTCCACATACAGCTTCTCGACATCGTAACCATCGAGTGCGCGATAGGCTGGCGAGAAATTCTTGATGCCTATGCCCTTGGTCTGCTGACCCTTCTTCATCTGGTATACGCCGTCGTCCATGAATACCAGCGAGACGTCCTGATCAAACGCCGCCGTAATCAATACCACTTCCAGCGACTCCAGCGCGTAGATCGTGCCGTGGGGTGCCTTACGGTTGACGAACATGAACTTTTTCACATCACTCATGTGCCTCTCCTCAATCGCCGAAGGTGATCAGACGATCACACTTGGTGCCACATTCAACCAGCTGACCCAGGCCGGAAATACGGAAGCCTGCTGCCAGATTATCTTCACGAATGCCGCGACGCATCGCGGCAGCCACGCATACCACCAGATCAACCTTGTGCTCTTCGGCAAGCTTGCTCCAGCGGTTGACGATGTGGCGGTCGTCCTGCGGCGGCTCGGTCAGTTTAGAGGCATTGTTCACGCCGTCGTGGTAGAAGAATATCCGCCACACTTCGTGACCCGCCGCGATCGCCGCGGCGGCAAACTGATAAGCCGAATCGCTGGCCTGACGCTGATACGGCCCCTCGTTGACTACTATTCCAAACTTCATCTTCAACTCCCTTTAGAAGCGAATATGGGTAGACGCATTCAGGTTGGCACGGGAACCGCGCCAGTCGTCGACCAGATACTTGGTAAACGGCAGACCGGTCTTCTCGAAGAAACGCGGCCAGCCTATGCGCTCTATCCAGTCGGCCA
>CAYPIG010000110.1:0-3402 GCA_964410705.1 uncultured Gallionella sp. | reverse complement strand
GGCCAAGCGCTTCGAGGATTACGGCGTCGAAGCGATCATTTACACCGACATCGGCCGCGACGGCATGCTGACCGGCGTGAATATAGAAGCGACGGTCGATCTGGCTCGCCCTCTGCAGGTGCCGGTGATCGCCAGCGGCGGCATCACCAATCTGGACGATGTGCGCAATCTCTGCGCCGTGCAGACCGAAGGCATCACCGGTGCGATCACCGGACGCGCAATCTACGAAGGCACGCTCGATTTTGCGGTGGCACAGGCCCTGGCGGACGAGTTGTCTCCCAAGCTGCTGTAATGTTAGCCAAACGCATTATTCCCTGCCTGGATGTCACCTCGGGCCGTGTGGTCAAAGGGGTGAGTTTTGTCGAGCTGCGCGATGCGGGTGATCCGGTGGAGATCGCAAAACGCTACGACGAGCAGGGCGCGGACGAGCTGACCTTTCTGGATATCACGGCAAGTTCGGATGACAGGGGCATCATCTTTCGCATCATCGAACAGGTAGCCTCTCAGGTTTTTATTCCGCTCACCGTAGGTGGCGGAGTGCGCGAAGTGGGGGATGTGCGCAACCTGCTCAATGCCGGTGCCGACAAGGTCAGCATCAACACCTCCGCCGTGCTTAATCCGCAGCTGGTCGCCGACGCCGCCAGCCGTTACGGTTCCCAGTGCATCGTGGTGGCGATAGACGCGAAACAGGTGGCGCAGGATCGCTGGGAGGTTTTCACCCACGGCGGGCGCAAAGCCACCGGACTGGATGTGATCGAGTGGGCAAAAAAAATGCAGACTCTGGGTGCGGGGGAAATCCTGCTCACCAGCATGGATAGAGACGGCCAGAAAAACGGCTTCGATCTTGCCTTAACCCGCCGTGTGACCGATGCGCTGGAAATTCCGGTGATCGCCAGCGGCGGCGTGGGCAACCTGCAGCATCTGGCCGACGGGGTGACACAGGGCGGCGCCGATGCGGTGCTGGCGGCGAGCATCTTTCACTTCGGTGAATATACCGTGCAGCAGGCCAAGCAGTACATGGCCGCGCAGGGCATAGAGGTCAGGCTGTGAACGCAGGATGCGGGATGCAGCAGTCAGGATTTGTAACAGAAGCCTGGCTTGATAAGGTTAACTGGTCGGAGGACGGGCTGGTTCCGGCCATCGCGCAGGATGCTGTGAGCGGTCGCGTGCTGATGGTGGCGTGGATGAACCGCGAGGCGCTGCTTTTGACTTCGCAAAAGTCGGAGGCGGTATACTGGTCGCGTTCGCGTAAAAAGATCTGGCACAAGGGCGAAGAGTCCGGGCATATCCAGAAGGTGCTGGAAATCCGGCTGGACTGCGATGCGGACGTGATCCTGCTGCAAATCGAACAACAGGGAGGTATCGCCTGTCACACCGGTCGCCAGAGCTGCTTTTTTACCCGATTGGAACAAGGGGACTGGGTCGCGGTGGACGAAGTGCTCAAGTCGCCGGATGAAATTTATAAAAAATAAGCTAGTGGCTTGAGGATGCGTATGGAAATTTTAGAAACACTGACTCAGACGATAGAAGCGCGCAAAACGGCGTCCCCCGACAGCTCATACGTCGCAAAACTTTTTGCCAAGGGTGAAGACGCTATTCTGAAAAAGATAGGCGAGGAAGCCACCGAGACGATACTGGCGAGCAAAGAGGGCGATAAGTCGCACATCGTCTATGAGACGGCAGATCTTTGGTTTCACAGCATGGTGATGCTCGCTCATCACGGTCTGTCGGCTCAGGATGTATTAAATGAACTGGCGCGCCGCGAAGGACTGTCCGGCATCGCGGAAAAAAACAGCAGGGTGGTGCAATGAGCGATTGCCTTTTTTGCAGGATTGCATCCGGCCAGATTCCCTGCCGCAAGGTCTATGAAGACGATGAAGTGCTGGCGTTTCACGACATACATCCGGCAGCGCCGGTGCATTTTCTGATCATTCCCAAGCTGCATCTGGAATCTTTGGCTAAGGCCGATGAGAGTCACGGCGCTCTGCTTGCCCGTATGCTGCTGCTGGCACCCAGGCTTGCGCAGGAGTTGGGACTGGAGGCGGGGTTTCGCACCGTGATCAATACCGGACGCGGCGGCGGTCAGGAAGTATTTCATCTGCATGTGCATGTTATCGGTGGCGGCGTGATTCCGCCTATGGTCAAACGAAATTAATTTCAGGAGAGTGTGATGGGTTCGATGAGTCTTTGGCATTGGTTGATAGTACTGGTGGTGGTGATGCTGGTGTTCGGCACCAAGAAACTGCGCAATATCGGCAGCGATCTGGGCGGAGCGGTGAAGGGTTTCAAGGAAGGCATGGGAACGACGGAAGAGCCTGCCAAGCAGATACGGGAAGACGGTCAGACCATAGAAGGCGAAGTCAAGAGCAAGACGCACAGCAACGTCTGATATAACCATGTTCGACTTTAGTTTTGCCGAGCTGATGGTGGTGATGGTCGTGGCGCTGGTCGTCATCGGTCCGGAACGCCTGCCGAAAGTGGCGCGCACGCTGGGCCATCTGTATGGCCGGGCGCAACGCTACATCAATGGCGTCAAGGCCGACATATCCCGCGACATGGCGATGGACGAGTATCGCCAGTTGCAGCAAAAGGTTCAGGCTGAGGCCGCTGCCTTGCAGCAATCGGTGCAGCAGGCGGGACAGGCGGCAAATGTGCAGGTTCAGCAGATCAATCAGGCGCTGGCGGATAAGCCGCTCGAAAAATGAGCACCAGCGAGAGTTTCATCGCGCATCTGATCGAACTGCGCAAAAGGCTGATGAATTCGCTGATCGCCCTGCTGCTGGTGTTCATCGTGCTTTTCCCCTGGGCATCCGATCTGTACGCGCTGCTGGCTCATCCTCTGCTGGCCAAGCTGCCCAAAGGCGGGCAGATGATCGCCACCGATGTCACCACGCCGTTCTTCGTGCCGCTCAAGGTCGCGATGATGGCAGCGTTCCTGATTGCGCTGCCATATATCCTGTATCAAATCTGGCGTTTCGTCGCGCCAGGTTTGTATGCGCACGAGAAGCGTCTGGTGATACCGCTCATCGTTGCCAGCACGATATTGTTTTTCTGCGGAATGTCGTTCGCTTATTTCGCGGTGTTTCCGGTGGTGTTCGGTTTCATCACCGCTTCTGCGCCGCAGGGCGTCGCGGTGATGACCGATATCGACAAATACCTCAGCTTTGTGCTCGCGATGTTCATGGCGTTCGGCATCACGTTCCAGGTGCCGGTGGCGGTGGTGCTGTTGGTGCGCGTGGGACTGGTCACGGTAGCGAAATTGCGCGAAGTCCGCTCTTATGTGGTGGTTGGCGCATTCGTGGCCGGCGCGATCTTCACCCCGCCGGATGTGGTATCGCAGTTCATGCTGGCGATACCGCTGTGGCTGTTGTATGAGGCGGGAATCTTGGTGGCTGCGTGGGT
>CAYPIG010000109.1:0-3437 GCA_964410705.1 uncultured Gallionella sp. | reverse complement strand
GTAGCGGCGGGCGATTGATGCCAGTACGCCAAGCGTGGACGCCACTCCGTTGCAACCGCCTTCTATGGCGAGCCGGACGATGTTTTCCGGATCGAAATAGGCAGGATTGGGGGCAAAGGAGGCGCCGCCCGAATGCTCCACCCCCTGATCTACCGGCAGCAGCGAAAGATAGCCGGTGTTAGCCAGCCTGCCGTGACCGTAAAGGGCCTGCAAATTGCGCAGCACGGCGCACTTTCTGTCCTTGACGGAAACGATGCGATCCACATAGTCCGGGCCCGGCAGATGAAGCTGCTCCTTGGGGATGCCTGTGCACCGGTGATTCAACAGATATTCCGCTTCGTCGCTTAGCAATTGCACGATATGGTTCATGATCCGCCTCCTGTTTGACTGATGAGGTGCATATGCTACACAGGTTTTGTTGAAATTAACATGCTGATTTATATGTAAAAGATTAGGTTTATTCCGAGGTTGGATCAGCTTGTTCCGTGCATGCCAGATGCTGTCGTATAATCCGGATACATATATTTTTACGGGTTTATCTATGTCAGCTCAAATTATCGGTACCCCGCTGAGTCCTTCGGCCATACGCGTCATGCTGCTGGGCAGCGGAGAGTTGGGCCGAGAAGTCATCATCGCCCTGCAGCGTCTGGGAATTGAGACCATCGCGGTGGATCGCTATGCCGATGCGCCGGGGCATCAGCTGGCGCACCGCGCCCATGTGATAGACATGACCGATGGGATGGCGCTGCGCGCGCTGATCGAACTGGAAAAGCCCGATCTGATCGTGCCGGAAATCGAGGCGATCGCCACCGACATGCTGGCGCTGATCGAAGCGGAAGGGGGCTCTTGCGTCATACCCACCGCACGCGCAACCCGGCTCACCATGAACCGCGAGGGGATACGCCGTCTTGCCGCCGAAACGCTGGGGCTGCCGACTTCCCCTTACCGTTTTGCCGACACTCTGGAGCAAATGCGCAATGCGGCCGACTCCATCGGTTATCCCTGCATCGTCAAGCCGGTGATGTCCTCTTCAGGCAAGGGGCAGTCGAAAGTGGACAGCCCCGATCAGGCCGAGGCGGCCTGGAACTATGCGGCCAGCGGCAGCCGCGTGAATCAGGGCCGCGTGATCGTCGAGGGCATGATAGATTTCGAATACGAAATCACCCAGCTGACCGTGCGCGCGATGGGAAAGGCGGGCAATATCGAGACGCATTACTGCGATCCTATCGGTCATGTGCAGGTGATGGGCGACTATGTCGAGAGCTGGCAGCCGCAGATCATGTCGAGTGTAGCCTTGCAGCGTGCCCGGGATATCGCGCAAAAAGTGACCGCGGATCTTGGCGGTCTTGGGCTGTTCGGCGTCGAACTGTTTGTCAGGGGCGATGAGGTGTGGTTCTCAGAAGTCAGCCCGCGCCCGCACGATACCGGCATGGTAACGATGTGCACTCAGGTACAAAATGAATTCGAGCTGCACGCCCGCGCGATACTCGGCCTGCCGGTGGATGTCACCTTGAGAACTCCAGGGGCTTCCGCCGTGATCTACGGCCAGATGGACGAAAAAGCCATCGGTTTTTCCGGTGTCGCGGAGGCTTTGCGGGTGCCGGGCAGCGATATCCGACTGTTTGGCAAACCCGAAGCCTATTTGCGACGCCGCATGGGCGTGGCGCTGGCAACGGGTATGGATACCGATGAAGCCAGAGTTCGCGCAAAACTTTGCGCCAGTCTCGTGATCCCCGTCAAGCTGTGATTACCGGCCTGCATCATGCGACATTTTTGAGCTCTGATCTGGCCAGATCGCGCGCTTTTTACGAGGGGCTGCTGGGCCTAAAACCCGACCAGAACCGCCCCGGCATGAGTTTCGAAGGGGTATGGTATGACGTGGCGGAAAAGCAGCAGATCCATCTGATGTTGCTGCCCGATGTCGAGGCCGGGCTTTTAAGGCCTGCGCATGGCGGTCGAGACCGCCACCTGGCCCTGACTGTAAATGATCTGTCCATCCTGATAAGAAAACTGGGCGAGGCGGGAATATCCTATACGCTGAGTCAGTCGGGAAGGTCTGCGCTGTTTTGCCGCGATCCGGACGGCAATGCGCTGGAATTCATGGCGGCAAGTTGAGCATGGATCCCAAAACCTGGTACGGCAACGCCTGCGAGCAGGCCGGTTTTGTCAGCGATGAGGCGCAGGCGCGGGCGATCGAAGAGCTGGAGATACTCTGGCAGCAACTGATCGATTTCAAGCAAAAACGCGAGGGATTTTTGGGGCGCAGCCTGTTGAGTCCTGATGTGCCCAAAGGCTTGTATATCTGGGGCGGGGTGGGGCGGGGCAAGACCTTCCTGATGGACGGTTTTTATAGCTGCCTGCCTTACCGGCGCAAACGGCGCATGCATTTCCACCATTTCATGGCCGAGGTTCACCAGCAGATGAAAAGGCTGTCGTCCTCTTCCGATCCACTGATGGCGCTGGCCGAAAATATCGCACGCCAGACTCGACTGCTTTGCCTTGATGAGTTGCATGTGGACGACATCGCCGATGCGATGATCTTGGGGCGACTGCTGCGCGCCCTGTTCAAGCGCGGCGTGGTGGTGCTCACCACCTCAAATTATGCGCCGGACGATCTTTATCCTAACGGTTTGCAGCGGCAGAATTTCCTGCCCGCTATCGAATTGCTCAAGAGCGAATTGAAGGTGCTGCATTTTGACGGGAATCGGGATTACCGCATGTTGAACATGGCGCGCGATCCGGTTTTTATGGCCGCTGGCGGCTCAGACGCCCGGATGGAGTCCTTGTTCGGGCGTCTGAGCGCGGCATCCGGCGCGAGTTTCATCGAGGTCGGTTCTGTGCGCATACCGGTAAGATGCGAGGGGCGCGATGCGGTCTGGTTTTGTTTTGCCGAGCTTTGCGGGGGGAATCACGATCAGTCCGATTATCTGGCGATTGCTCGTCGCTATCAAACCGTTTTTTTGTCTGATGTGCCGCGCATGACGCCGGACAATGCTGCCAGCGCCCGCCGTTTCACCTGGCTGATCGATGTGCTGTATGACCACGGCGTCAAACTGGTGGCAAGCTTCGAGGTTACGCCGGAAACTTTGTATGAGCCCGGGTGGAAGATGGAGGAATTTCAGCGCATAGCCAGCCGTCTTGCCCAGATGCAGACGCCCCTCTATCTGGAGCAGGCGCACCGCGGGAAACTCACCAATCCATCGCCCGGTGAAAAGCAGACTTTAAACGCCTTGTTTTAAACTTGCCGAGATGAAGTCGTCCAGTTCGCCATCCAGCGCGGCCTCTGTGTTGCCGGCCTCGAAGTTGGTTCTAGGATCCTTGATGCGCGACTGATCCAGCTCGTAGGAGCGGATCTGGTGTCGCAGGCCGATATCGGTCTTCCCGTCTGCCACCGCCAGCTTTTCTTCGTCGCCCCTTCGACATTCCTCTTGGTAAAA
>CAYPIG010000108.1:0-3441 GCA_964410705.1 uncultured Gallionella sp. | reverse complement strand
TTCTTGACAGGCTGTCGGCTGGCAGTTTTCCAGCCCGCGCGTTTCCAGCCTGCAAGCCAGGTGGTGATACCCTGATGCACATATTTGGAGTCGGTATGCAGCCTGACTTCGCAATGCCTGGTCAGAGCTTCCAGCGCCGCGATTGCCCCCATCAGCTCCATGCGGTTGTTGGTGGTATGCGCCTCGCCGCCAAACAGTTCGCGTTCGCGGCCCTTGCTGCGCAGCAGCGCGCCCCAGCCTCCCACGCCGGGATTGCCCTTGCAGGCGCCGTCGGTATATATATCAACAATGTCCATCTTCATCCTCTGTCATGACTCACGTCGTTTGTTCAGTTTTGGGGCTGCCGGCAGCAGGTTTTTTACGAACCCCTCGTTCCAGCTGGGTTTTAACAGACGCATACCCGGAACCCGTTTGATCGCATGCACGAAATACACCCCGCCGCTCACCGGCCACCAGCGTCTGCCGACCCCTTCCAGCATGAGCTGCGGCTGAAAAGGCGGCGCATAGGCGGAAAAAAACACCTCAGCCACTTCAAAACCCAGCAAAGCCAGCCAGTCTTTGAGCCTGTGCAAGGCGATAAAATGACCGCACCACGGATAGCCGCGACGCCTGGCCAGATTTCTGTGCAAGCCCCAAAGGCTGTGCGGATTAAATCCGCTGATGATCAGACTGCCTTCCGCCCTGAGCGCACGTTCCGCCTCTCGCAATATCTGATGAGGTTGCTCGGAAAATTCGAGGATGTGCGGCAGTAAAATCAGATCCAGACTGCCTGATGCGATGGGCAATTCGTCACCGCACATACGCACGCACACCCCGGCCTGATCCGAACCGGTGAAGCACAGCGGTATCCGGCTGTTGCGCAAAAAATTATATTCAGGCAACCCCAGCTGTAGCGCGTTATAACCGAATATGTCGTTCACGGTGCGATCGAAATAGTCCTGTTCATATCCGAGCAGATAGCGCCCCTGATCTGAGGAAAACCACTCGCTCAAACTTTTCGCCGTTGAATTACAATCCGTCATCGCTCAACACCCACTGGTTCAGGACTCATGTTTACTATCACCGCCATTGCGGCCTTGCAGGACAATTATATCTGGGCAATACACAACCAAACGGAGGCTTTGGTCGTCGATCCGGGTGAGGCCGCACCCGTAATGAGCTTTCTTGCGGCTCGTGATCTTCGTTTGACCGGCATATTCTGCACCCACCGCCATCACGATCATATCGGCGGCATAGAAAAATTGCGCACAGTATACAACGCTCCGGTCTACGGGCAGAGGCATGAAAAAAATCCGCACATCACGCACGATGTGAAAGACGGCGAAAAAATCAGGCTGGACGCGTTCGGGCTTACATTCGATGTCATCGGCGTGCCAGGTCATCTAAACGATCATGTCGCATATTATTCAGCTCCGATGCTGTTTAGCGGCGATGTGCTGTTTGGAGCCGGCTGCGGTAAAAATTTTGAAGGAAGCGTTGAACAGCTGCATCAGTCGCTGCAAAAACTCGCCGCCCTGCCCGATGATACAGAGGTTTATTGCGCGCACGAATACACCGCGTCCAATCTGCGCTTCGCCGTTGTTTGTGAACCGGGCAATGCAGACATACAAAAACGGGTTATCGACACAAAGAAACTGCGCGATCAGGGGCTAGCTACCATCCCTTCCACGATGCGGCTTGAAAAAGCCACCAATCCTTTTTTGCGCTGTCAGAAAAACGCTATCCTCACGGCGCTGCAAAACAGGGGGCTGACCGATACTTCAGCCTCAGCCGCATTTGCCGCGCTGCGTAAATGGCGCGATGAGTTCTAGCTTAAAGCCGCTATTCTTAAAACTGTATCACCGTGCGTCCGCGCGATTTTCCCTGCAATAACGGTGTAAATGTATCAGGCAGGTTTTCGAAGGGAACGAGATGCGCGATGCCGGAGAGTTTTCCCGGCAAAAGATCCGCAGCCAGCCGCTGCCAGATCGTTTTTCGCAAAGGCATTTGAGTCGCAGCCGAATCCACGCCGATCAGACGCACTCCGCGCAGTATGAAGGGAAGGACGGTGGTATTGAGTTCGAAGCCGCCTGCATTGCCGAATGCGGCAATCACGCCGTTTTGCTGCATGGTGCGGGTCAGCCACGCCAGCGTCTCACCTCCTACCGAATCGAGCGCGCCTGCCCACTGCGATTTTTCCATCGGGCGCCGCCCCATGATCAGTTCATGGCGGGATAGAACTTCACTCGCCCCCAAAGTCTTGAGGTATTCATGTTCATCCTCTTTGCCGGTCAGCGCCACAACCCGGTATCCCAGTTGCGAGAGCATCTGTATCGCAAGACTGGAAACGCCGCCCGTTGCCCCGGTCACAATGACGCGACCGTTATCAGGATGCAATTCGTTCTGCTCCATTTTGTGTATGGATAACGCGGCGGTAAAACCTGCGGTTCCCAGTGCCATTGCGTTAAATAGCGTCAACCCGGCAGGCAGCGGCACCACCCAGTCGGCGGGTACGCGAACAAACTCGGAAAAACCGCCGTCGTGCGCCACGCCCATCTCGTAACCTGTGACCAGCACCTGATCTCCCGCCTTAAAGCGTTCATCGGTCGAACTTTCCACTACACCGGCAACATCGATTCCGCCCACGCAGGGGAAGCGTCGTATCACTTTTCCGGCACCGGTCGCGGCCAGCGCATCCTTGTAATTCACGCCGGAAAAGTGAGATTTTATGACCACTTCTCCGACATCGAGCTCGGAAAGATCAAGCTCGACAAACTGTCCTGAGGATGAACCGTCGTGTTCGAAAATCCGGTAAGCGCGAAATGTCATTTTTACAGATCCAGCAGCAATCGTTCAGGCGATTCGAGCGCATCCTTGATCGCGACCAGAAACTGCACGGCCTCGCGACCATCGATGATGCGATGATCATAGGATACGGCCAGATAGTTCATCGGACGGATCACGATTTGACCATTTTCAACCACCGCGCGGTCTTTGGTCGCGTGGATGCCTAAAATAGCGGCCTGCGGCGGATTGATAATCGGTGTGGAGAGCATGGAACCGAACACGCCGCCGTTGGAAATCGAAAACGTTCCGCCGGTCAGCTCTTCCATGGTGATCTTGCCGACCTTGGCGCGGGCACCGAAGTCGATGATCTGCTTTTCGATGTCGGCAAAAGACAAGGTATCCGCATCGCGGATAATCGGCACCACCAGACCGCGTTCGCTGCCGATGGCCATGCCGATGTCGAAATAACCGTGATAGATGATGTCGTTGCCGTCTATCGAGGCGTTGACGATGGGGAATTTTTTAAGTGCATGAACCGCTGCCTTGACGAAGAAGCTAGAAAAACCCAGCTTGACGCCGTGTTTTTTCTCAAAGGCATCCTTGTATTTAGTGCGCAGATCGATCACCGGCTGCATGTTCACTTCGTTTAAGGTGGTGAGGATCGCCGCGTTTTGT
>CAYPIG010000107.1:0-3763 GCA_964410705.1 uncultured Gallionella sp. | reverse complement strand
TATCAATTATCAATTATCAATTATCAATTATCAATTATCAATTATCAATTATCAACTATGACTAAAGCGATTATTTTCGACGTAGACGGAACGCTGGCCGACACCGAGGACGGTCACCGGCTTTCTTTCAACAAAGCCTTTGCCGACGAGGGCCTTAACTGGAACTGGGATGTCGCGCTGTACGACAAGCTGCTCAAAGTCACCGGCGGCAAGGAGCGCATCAAATACTTCATAAGCGATTTTCTGACGGACTTTGAAAAGCCTGCCGACTTCGATGCCTTCGTGAAAAACCTGCATGCGGTCAAAACCCGGCACTACACCCGCATGATTTCTGAAGGCGGCGTGCCGCTGCGCCCCGGCATCAAACAGCTGATCCTGAATGCTCATGCCGCCGGAATCACGCTGGCCATCGCCACCACCACCACGCCTGAAAACGTCTCGGCGCTGCTCGAAGTAGGGCTAGGCAAGGACTGGGCGGATCTGTTTTCCGCCAATGGCTGCGGCGACATCGTGCCGCACAAGAAGCCCGCACCCGACATCTACTTCTGGGTACTGGAAAAACTGGGACTGCAAGCCTCAGACTGCATCGCGCTGGAAGACTCGGAAAACGGCCTGCGTTCCAGCCTGGCAGCGGGAATCAAGACCTACATCACCACCAATCACTACACCCGCAACCACGACTTTTCGGGTGCAGCAGCGGTTTTCGAGGACCTTAGCGAGCTTGACAAGTTCTGTCAGATCGCAGGATTAACATTTGCCAAATAACCGCAAATCGCGCATTCGGTTTAGAATGCGCAATGTGACATTAACTTTTTGAAGGAAACAGCATGTATCAGATCGCCCCTAGCATACTCTCTGCCAATTTCGCCAAACTGGGAGAAGAAGTCGACAACGTCCTGGCCGCAGGCGCGGACATCGTTCACTTTGACGTGATGGACAACCACTATGTCCCCAATCTCACCATCGGGCCTCTGGTCTGCGATGCTCTGCGCAACCACGGTGTGACCGCCCCTATCGACGTACATCTGATGGTCAAACCAGTAGATCGCATCATCCCCGACTTTGCAAAAGCCGGCGCGACCTTCATCACTTTTCACCCTGAAGCCTCCGAACACGTGGACCGCACCATCGGCCTGATCAAGGAATCCGGCTGCAAGGCAGGCCTGGTGTTCAACCCTGCCACCCCGCTGGACATCCTGGAATACATGCTGCCTAAGCTGGACATGGTGTTGCTGATGTCGGTCAACCCCGGTTTCGGCGGTCAGAAATTCATCCCTTACGTGCTGGACAAGGCACGCAAGGTTCGCCAGATGATAGACGCAGGCGGTTACAACTGCCTGCTGGAAATCGACGGAGGCGTAGGCCCTGCCAACATCCGCGAAGTTGCGGCCGCCGGTGTGGACACTTTCGTTGCTGGCTCTGCGATCTTCAATGCGCGTCAGGCAACCGACAAGAACCAGTTTGACACCGTGATTGCCGCGATGCGCGCGGAACTGGCAAAAGTCTAAATCATGCTGATCCGCCGCGCCCTTATCGTGCTGCTTATTGCGTCTGCAACATCGGGTTGCGACAAAGTCACCGGCATGTTCTCAGGCGCGGTGGATCAGAAAACCTCCGATGCTCAGGCGATAGGCTATGCCTGCCGGGTTTCTTTGAAAAAACCCGAAGACTGCATGAAGGAAAATGAAACACAAAGCACCACCGCTGTTCTGACCGGCTGGAAAAACGCCGACAAGGACATCAACGAGAGGTCTTTGGATCCCAGTATGGGCACGGATCCGTCCATGGCCGTGATAATCAAACCCGCCTCTGCCCCCGTCGAAGTCACGGAAGAAAAACCTTCCAAAAAAGGCTCGAAGAAGGGCGAAGAAGCCACAGAGGAAGCGGATCAGCCTGCAGAACCTGAAAAGAAACCCAAAAAATCGCATTAAGGAATTCCATGCCGAATATCAAGAGATACACCACCCCCGTCAGCGTCAAGGCCGTCGTCATCGATCTGGATGGCACACTGCTGCATACGGCCCCCCAGCTGTCGGAAGCGGCCAACCGCATGCTGCGCGACATCCATTACGCGCCCGTGTCTCAGGAACTCCTGGCAAGCTACATCGGCAACGGCATCAGCTGGCTGGTCAAGCGTGCCCTGACCGGCGACATGCACGCCACGCCGGATGCCGCACTGTATGATCACGCACTGCCCATCTTCGAGAAGCACTACACCGAGCTGCTGCTGGAAAGCAAAGTGTTCGACGGCGTGATTGAAGGTCTGGAAGCCATGAAGGCCGCCGGTTACCGTTTAGGCTGCATCACCAACAAGGTGGAGCGTTACACCACCCCACTGCTCGAAGGAATTGGCCTTGCCAAGTATTTCGAAATCGTGCTGGCAGGCGACACACTGCCCGAGAAGAAGCCTCACCCGTTGCCGCTGCTGCACGCCGCGAAGTTCTTCGGCGTTCCTATAGACCAGCTGCTGCTGATCGGTGATTCACTCAACGACACCATCGCCGCGCGCGCTGCCGAATGCCCGGTTTTCTGCGTCCCTTACGGCTACAATCACGGCGAACCCGTTGAAACGCTGGATCTGGATGCGGTGATCGCCAACCTTACGGCCGCATTGCCGCTGATGAAACTGGCCTAAGTGCAGGATTGAGGATCGAGGATGCAGAAAAGCAGCCCGGCTGACATGGGAAAATCCACGGGTTTTACCCTATCCTGCATCCTGCATCCTGCATCCTGAATCCTGAATCCTGAATCCTGATCTGGAGGTTTTCCATGCTGCACCCGATCACAGAACAAGAATTCAACGCGCTGGCGGAACAAGGCTACAACCGCATTCCGCTGGTCGCCGAGACTTTCGCGGATCTCGACACACCGCTGTCCCTTTACCTTAAGCTGGCCAACCGGCCTTTTTCATACCTGCTCGAATCGGTGCAAGGCGGCGAACGCTTCGGCCGCTACTCCTTCATCGGCCTGCCTGCTAACACGCGCATCACGGTGCGCGGCCTGCAGGTCACTTTGAGCACACCGGCTGGCGAAATTACACGTCAGGTTAACAATCCGCTCGATTACATCGAAGAATATCAGAGTCGTTTTAAAGTTGCCCCCTTATCCGGCCTGCCCCGTTACACGGGCGGACTGGCCGGCTATTTCGGCTATGAAACCATACGCTATATCGAGCCCAGGCTGTCCAGGGTACAAAAACCAGACGCCATCGGCACGCCTGACATATTGCTGATGCTCACCGAGCAGCTGGCGGTCGTCGACAACCTGACCGGCAAGCTCACCTTCATCGTCTACGCAGACCCGGTGCAGGACGACGCCTATCAACTCGGCCGTGAACGTCTGCGCGAACTGGTCGGCCTGCTGCGCCGTCCCGTCGACATACCCTTTGCAAAAGCCACCCCGATTGGCGAAGCCAAATCGGAATTTGGCGAAACGCCTTTCAAGGCTGCCGTCGAAAAAGCCAAGCAGTACATCTTCGATGGCGACATCATGCAGGTGGTGCTCTCGCAGCGCATGACGCAGCCCTTCCCTGCCGAACCCTTGTCGCTGTACCGGGCGCTGCGCAGCATCAACCCTTCGCCTTATATGTTCTATTACGACATGGGCGATCATCACGTGGTCGGCTCCTCCCCCGAAATCCTGGCGCGACTCGAGGGCGACACCGTCACGGTTCGTCCAATCGCAGGTACCAGGCCCCGCGGCAAGACTCCGGAACAGGATATTGAGCCGGCGGAAGAGCTGCTGGCGTACCCCAAGGGACTGG
>CAYPIG010000106.1:0-3852 GCA_964410705.1 uncultured Gallionella sp. | reverse complement strand
CACCGGGCTGTTTGCAGGGATACCCTCCCCCTTCACCGCGACGCGCTATCACTCTCTGGTAATCGAACGCGAAACGCTGCCGGAGTGCCTCGAGATCACGGCCTGGACGGAAGACGGCGAGATCATGGGCGTGCGCCATAAGACATTGCCGGTACACGGGGTACAGTTCCACCCCGAATCCATTCTGACCGAACACGGCCACGAGATGCTGAAAAATTTTCTGGAAGGAAAGCCATGATTACGCCTCAACAAGCCCTGACCCGCTTGATCGAACAGCGGGAAATCTTCTACGACGAAATGCTCTCCTTGATGCGCCAGATCATGAGCGGTGAAGTGTCAGCCGCCCAGATTGCAGGCATACTGGTCGGCTTGCGGGTCAAGAAGGAAACGGTCGGCGAAATTTCGGCCGCGGCCTTCGTGATGCGCGAATTCGCCACCAAAGTACCGGTATCCTGTCGCGATCACCTGATCGACACCTGCGGCACCGGAGGAGACGGCATCAGTTCATTCAACGTCTCGACCACCGCCGCCTTCGTCGCATCCGCAGCAGGCGCAAGAGTCGCAAAACACGGCGGTCGCTCGGTGTCTTCAACCTGCGGCAGCGCCGATGTGCTGGAAAAACTGGGCGTCAATATCAATCTGACCCCGGAGCAGGTGGGGCGCTGCGTGGATACCATAGGCATAGGTTTCATGTTCGCGCCCAACTTCCACGGCGCGATGAAATACGCCGCACCCGTGCGCCGCGAGCTGGGTGTGCGCACCATGTTCAATGTGCTGGGGCCGCTGACCAACCCGGCCGGTGCCGACAATCAGGTGCTGGGCGTATTCCATCCCGATCTGGTCGGCATCATGGCGCGCGTGTTGCAGCGCTTGGGCAGCCGTCATGTACTGGTGGTACATGGCATGGACGGCATGGATGAAATATCCATCAATCAGGAGAGCTGCATCGCAGAACTCAAAGACGGCGAAATCAAAGAATACACTGTCACCCCTGAGCAATTCGGCTTAAAGCGCGCATCGAACGAGCTGCTGCGCGTGGAAAATGCCGAGCAGGCCTGCGCAATGCTGCGTGGAGTGCTCGATAACCAGAGCGGCGCTGCACGCGACATCGTGCAACTCAACGCCGGTGCTGCGATCTACGCGGCAGGTCTATGCACGACGCTTGCCGAGGGTGTCGTCCGCGCCGGTGAGGTCATCGCCAGCGGAACTGCGAGGGAAAAACTGGAACAGCTCATCCAGTTCAGCGGGCAATTCACCAAACCGTAGGGGCGTATGCCATACACCCTGGATAAGCCAGCGTAACCTATTTGGAAAATCGATAGCAGCCAATATGAGCGATATGCCATTACCGATTAACCCGCCCTGCAATCACTCCTCGGCACTCTGGGTGAGCTGATACGCGATGCGCGCAAACAGGCGCTGCGTGCGGTTGACACCATTCAGGTGCAGACCTGCTGGCATATCGGTCGGCATATCGTTGAGTTTGAGCAGGGCGGCGAGGCACGCGCTGCTTACGGAAAGCGTCTGCTGCCTGAACTGGCGAAGTCGCTCACCAGAGAATTTGGCAAGGGCTTTGATGAACGCAATCTGCGCCACATGCGAAGCTTTTACTCGCTATTTCCAATTTGGGACGCAGTGCGTACCGAATTGAGCTGGACGCATTACCGCCTCTTACTGCGCATCGAGAATGAGGCTGCACGGCGCTGGTACATGAATGAAACCGCCGCACAAAACTGGACGACACGGGCGCTGGAGCGGCAGATCGGTACGCTGTATTACGAGCGGCTGCTGTCCAGCCAGGATCGTGCGGCGGTCGAAAATGAGGCAACAAATAATCTTCAGACGATTGCCAGCAGCCCGCGCGAATTTGTGCGCGATCCGGTGCTCCTGGAATTCCTCGGCCTGCCCAATGCGGGTGCGGTGCTAGAGAGCGAACTGGAACAGGCGCTGATGAATCAGTTGCAGGGCTTTCTGCTGGAGCTGGGCAAGGGGTTTGCCTTTGTCGCCCGCCAGCAGCGCATCAGCACCGAGAGTCGTGACTTCTACATTGATCTGGTGTTTTACAACTATCTGCTCAAATGCTTCGTCATTTTCGATCTTAAACGCGGCGAGTTAACCCATCAAGACATCGGTCAGATGGACATGTATGTGCGCATGTACGACGAATTCAAGCGGGCACCGGACGATAATCCAACGGTCGGCATTATCCTTTGCGCACAGAAAGACGCCTCGGTGGTTCGCTATTCTGTGCTGAACGACAACGAACAATTATTCGCCAGCAAATACAAACTATTGCTCCCCAGCGAGGAGGAATTACGCGCCGAACTGGAACGCGAACAAGCGCATCTGGAGTCCCTGAAAGACGCATAATTTTTGCAGCATCGCCCGCACGGCACTTGAAATTTAGCATCCCCGCCCCATCTACCGTCCACGTTATCAACACATCAAAGGACGGATATGACTGCAAGCACTAATCGCGAAACCATGGGTTTTCAGACGGAAGTTAAGCAACTTCTGCAATTGATGATACATTCCCTGTATTCCAACCGCGAAATTTTCCTGCGCGAACTGGTATCCAATGCATCCGACGCATGCGACAAGCTGCGCTTCGAGGCGCTGCACAACGATGCGATGTTCGAAAATGACTCCGAACTCAAGATCAACTTAAGCTACGACAAGGAAGCGCGCACGCTGACGATCTCGGACAACGGTATCGGCATGAACCGCGACGAGGTCATCAATAATCTGGGCACCATCGCCAAATCCGGCACACGCGAATTCTTCTCCAAACTCTCCGGCGACCAGCAAAAAGACGCCGGCCTGATCGGTCAGTTCGGCGTGGGCTTCTATTCCGCCTTCATCGTTGCAGACAAGGTCGTGGTGACCACCCGCCGTGCAGGCGAGACCACCGATCAGGGCGTATGCTGGGAGTCGGACGGCGGCGGCGAATTCGCCATCGAAATGGTTGAAAAGGCCACCCGCGGCACCACCATCACCCTGCATCTGCGCGAAGATCAGGACGATCTGCTCTCCGGCCACAAGATCCGCTCCATCATCCGCAAGTATTCCGATCACATCATCCAGCCTATCGTGATGAAGAAGGAAGAATGGAAAGACGGCGCACAGATCGTAACCTCTGAAGACGAAACCGTCAATCAGGCGTCCGCCCTGTGGGCGCGTTCCAAGAACGAAATTTCGGATGACGAATACAAGGCGTTCTACAAGCATGTGGGCCACGACTACGATGACCCGCTGGCATGGACTCATGCGCGCGTCGAAGGACGTCAGGAATACACGCAGCTGCTGTACATTCCTTCCCGCGCACCTTTCGACCTGTGGGATCACAAGGCGCAGCACGGCATCAAGCTTTATGTGAAGCGCGTATTCATCATGGACGATGCGGAGCAATTACTGCCATCCTATCTGCGCTTCGTGCGCGGTATCGTCGATTCGAACAACCTGCCGCTGAATGTATCCCGCGAAATATTGCAAGAATCCAAGGACATCAAGGCGATCCGCGAAGGCTGCACCAAGAAGGTACTGGGTCTGCTCGAAGACATGGCCGCCAACGACGCCGACAAATACGGCAAGTTCTGGGGTGAATTCGGCCAGGTGCTCAAGGAAGGCACGGGCATGGACTACGCCAACAAGGACCGCATCGCGGGCCTGCTGCGCTTTGCTTCCACCCATACCGACACCTCCGATGAGACCGTGACGCTGGCGGACTACATAGCCCGCATGAAGGAAGGTCAGGACAAGATCTACTACATCACTGCCGATTCATTCAACGCCGCGAAGAACAGCCCGCATCTGGAAGTGTTCCGCAAGAAGGGCATCGAAGTGCTGCTGCTG
>CAYPIG010000105.1:0-4193 GCA_964410705.1 uncultured Gallionella sp. | reverse complement strand
GAATGAACGGATTTTCCATCGCTGCGATTTGACGATCCTGATTGTTGATGAAGTAAGGCGACAGATAGCCGCGGTCGAACTGCATACCCTCAACTACGTCCAGTTCGTCCTGCAAACCCTGGCCGTCTTCGATGGTGATAACGCCTTCCTTGCCGACTTTTTCCATCGCAGCAGCGATTTTCTCGCCGATTACGGTGTCGGAGTTAGCGGAAATGCTGCCGACCTGAGCGATTTCCTTGCTGGTGGTGCAAGGCTTGGAAAGCTTCTTCAGTTCTGCAACTGCAGCGATCACTGCCTGATCGATGCCGCGTTTCAGATCCATCGGGTTCATGCCGGCGGCAACAAACTTCATGCCTTCCATCACGATCGATTGCGCCAGTACGGTCGCAGTCGTGGTGCCGTCACCGGCCACGTCTGAAGTCTTGGAGGCTACTTCCTTGACCATTTGCGCGCCCATGTTTTCGAACTTGTCTTTGAGTTCGATTTCCTTGGCGACGGATACGCCGTCCTTGGTGATGGTGGGGGAGCCGTATGAGCGGTCCAGAACTACGTTACGGCCTTTAGGACCCAGAGTTACTTTAACTGCGTCAGCGAGAATGTTTACGCCGACTACCATTTTATTGCGTGCTGCGTCGTGGAACTTTACGTCTTTAGCTGCCATGTTTTATGCTCCTGAAGTTGATTAGTACCTGCATTCCGGATCGATCCGGAACGGGTTAAAAAATTAAGCTTCGACGATGCCGATGATGTCGTCTTCGCGCATGGTCAGGTATTCCTGGCCGTCCATCTTGAAGGTCTGGCCGGAATACTTGCCGAACAATACCTTGTCGCCGACCTTGACGCTCATCGCCTGCAACTTGCCATCGCTGTTCACTTTACCGTTGCCGACAGCGATAACTTCGCCTGTATCAGGTTTTTCGACTGCTGTACTTGCCAGCACGATGCCGGACGCAGTCTTGACGTCTTCTTCCATACGCTTGACGATCACGCGGTCGCTCAAAGGACGAATTTTCATACTTATATCTCCTGAATCAGTGGGGTTGAGTTAAATGCAGAGGCGAATCGAATCCGCCCGCAAGCGCTAACAATGGGGATAGCGGCTTGCTATTTCAAGGGCGGAGGTGAAATTTATTTTAACGGGGGTAGCGCGATCTTGTTGTCTTTGCTGAACTGATAGTCTCTGAAGATGTGCTCTGCGGTCAGAACCTGATAGGAGCCGTCTTCATTGCGGTGACTGGTGTCCTTGAGGCGATAGGCGTAATGTCCGCAGGTCCAGAGATCGTAGTTGCGCATGTGTGTGCAAAGACAGGTCTTGTCCAGCACGGAGATCTTCTTCGCATCGGGATTGGCTTCAACGGCGCGGTTGTAGGCGTCGATATAGCCGCAGTGTCCGTTGCCGTCCAGCACATAGCCGAAAGCCTCGCAGTTCGGACGTATGCCTGAACCGATCGCAGGGCAGCCCTTGATCATGCGCATAGGGTAGCCTGTAGGAGATAAGGTGTTCACCTCTATATCCTGTTCGCTGGCCTTGAAGTATTCCTGCTGCACGTCCTTCGGTATGCCGCACTCCTGAGCTACGGTAAAGCGCGTTGCAACCTGCACTGCCGCAGAACCGGTTTCCAGATAGCTGACCGCATCGCTGCCGGTGAAGATGCCGCCGGCCGGGATTACCGGGATATCCAGCTGCTCATTTTTCAGGAACTGGATGACCTCGGCGGTAATGGTGCGCAGATCGTACTGCGCCCAGTCCATGCCAAAGCCCAGGTGGCCGCCAGCTAGCGGACCTTCAACTACGATGTAGTCCGGCAACCGGTTGATCTTGGCGTTTTTGCGCAAAAACAGCTGCAGCGCACGCACCGATGAGACGATGATGCCGAGCTTTGCATCGCGAAAGCGAGGATGATCCTCCATCATGGCAAAAGAGCCCAGATGCAGTCCGGCGGCCAGAGTGATGCCGTCTATGCCTTCGTCCAGCGCCGCCAGCATGCGGGTGCGCAGCGTTTCGCGCGGCGCATTCATGGTGAGCTTTTCCATGCAGTTGATGAAGATCATGCCTTCACCGCGCTTGGCTTCCATGGTGTGCCGCACATGGATGCGGGAGGCTTCCGCGACCTGTTCCAGATCGAACTTGACGATGGATTTGTCGGCCTTGAGGACGTTGAGCTTGTACTGTTTCTGCTTTTCGCTGACGAACTTGGTCTTGTAACGCTTGTCGGTGACGGTGGGCAGCATCGCATCGGAAATGTGTCCTATCCCGCCCAGTCGCGCGGCTTCCAGCGCCAGTTCGGAGGTGGAAATGTCCACCCCCATGCCCCCGATTACGATAGGCACTATTTCGCGCTTCCCGAAGCGCAGGCGGAAATCATCAACACATTTCATCGCGGTCATCCTCCAGCTTTACGCCCCTGATTGTAATAATTAAGAGCATGAAAAATTATTTGCACAAGATGCGAAGGATGCCACAGAAGGCGTAATACTCAAAGCAAAAGCCGGTATAAAAATCGCCCCTGCATGGCTCGGGGTTGCTTTTATCCTGTTTTTCCAGTAATTTGCCGCACTCGCTGGGGGTCTTTGTTCTGTTTCAGGCAAAGTGAGAAACACCCTTTGAACCTGTACGGGTAATGCCGTCGTAGGGAAGCATGATGCTTCCCTTTACTAGTAGGAGCATCAGATGAATACCAGATTCACTTCAGACGCGGCGCATGTCGATGCCGCCGCCATCAAGCCGTTGCCCAATTCGCGCAAGATCTACGTAGAGGGCAGCCGCCCCGATATACGCGTGCCGATGCGCGAAATCTCGCAGGCCGATACGCCCGACGGCATGGGCGCTGAAGTCAATGCCCCTATCTACGTCTACGACTGCTCCGGCCCTTATACCGACCCTGCAGTGCATATCGACATCCGTTCCGGGCTTGCCCCGATGCGCGAAGCGTGGATCGTCGAGCGTGATGACACCGAAGTGCTGCCTAAACTGACGTCCGAGTACGGACAGAAGCGACTGGAAGATCCCGAGCTTGCCGAGATGCGCTTTAACTTAAGCCGCGCGCCGCGCCGTGCAAAGGCAGGCAAAAACGTCACCCAGATGCATTACGCGCGCCAGGGTATCGTCACGCCTGAAATGGAATACATCGCCATCAGAGAGAACCAGAAGATCGACGGCATGAATGAGATGATGCTGCGTCAACATCCGGGCGAAAATTTCGGCATGTCCATGCCCAAAAAAATCACCCCCGAATTCGTGCGCGATGAGGTCGCCGCAGGCCGCGCCGTGATCACTGCCAACATCAACCACCCTGAAATCGAACCGATGATTATCGGTCGCAAGTTTCTCGTTAAAATTAACGCCAACATCGGCAACTCGGCTTTAGGTTCGAGCATACAGGAAGAAGTCGAGAAGATGACCTGGGCGATCCGCTGGGGTGGCGACACGGTGATGGATTTGTCCACCGGCAAACATATCCATGAAACGCGCGAATGGATCATCCGCAATTCCCCCGTGCCGATCGGCACCGTGCCGATTTATCAGGCGCTGGAAAAAGTAAACGGCAAGGCTGAAGACCTGACCTGGGAAATATTCCGTGACACCTTGATCGAACAGGCCGAACAGGGCGTGGATTACTTCACCATCCACGCCGGCGTGCTGCTGCGCTATGTGCCGATGACGGCGAAGCGCATGACCGGCATCGTCAGCCGCGGCGGCTCCATTATGGCGAAGTGGTGCCTGGCGCATCACAAGGAGAGCTTTCTATACACGCATTTCGAGGACATCTGCGACATCATGAAAGCCTACGACGTCGCTTTTTCGCTGGGCGACGGGCTGCGTCCCGGCTCGAATTTCGACGCCAACGACGAAGCGCAACTGGGCGAACTGAAGACGCTGGGCGAACTGACGGATGTCGCCTGGAAGCACGACGTGCAGGTGATGATCGAAGGTCCGGGCCACGTGCCTATGCACATGATCAAGGAGAACATGGACCTGCAGCTGCGCGACTGCAAGGAAGCGCCGTTCTATACCCTGGGGCCGCTGACCACAGACATCGCGCCTGGATACGACCACATCACCTCGGGCATAGGCGCGGCCATGATCGGCTGGTACGGCACCGCGATGCTGTGCTATGTCACGCCCAAGGAGCACCTGGGCCTGCCGAACAAGGCCGACGTCAAGGACGGCATCATCACCTACAAGATCGCGG
>CAYPIG010000104.1:0-4463 GCA_964410705.1 uncultured Gallionella sp. | reverse complement strand
GGGGTGATGGCGAGCGGAGGCACCTTCCGGGGGTCTTTCCAGAAGGCGTTGGGCGGTCTGGAAGTGGGCGGGAACGGGCTGGACAGCAAATTTGTTAACCTCGATGCGATAACTGCCGAGTTGCGCAATCCGGGGCCGACTCGCATCTGGGCGGTATCGGACGCCTTCCGCTTCGGTCTTTCTGTCGATGAGGTGTTCAATATCAGCAAGATAGACCGCTGGTTTTTAGTGCAGATTAGCGACCTGATCCGTCAGGAGCAGCAATTGAGTGGCCGCGAGCTGGAAAGCATAGATGCGGATCAGATGCGAGTGTTAAAGCGCAGCGGTTTTGCCGACGCGCGTCTGGCTGAGTTGCTGGGCACCGATGCGGCCGCCCTGCGCGCTTATCGTCATGCGTTGGGCGTGCGCCCCGTCTACAAGCGGGTCGATACCTGCGCGGCGGAGTTTTCCACCGATACCGCCTACATGTATTCCACCTATGAAGAGGAATGCGAATCGAATCCGACCACCAACAAGAAGATCATGGTGCTGGGCGGAGGCCCCAACCGTATCGGTCAGGGTATAGAGTTCGACTACTGCTGCGTGCATGCGGCGCTGGCGATGCGCGAGGACGGCTATGAGACCATCATGGTCAACTGCAATCCTGAGACGGTTTCCACCGATTACGATACTTCTGACCGCCTGTATTTTGAACCGCTGACGCTGGAAGATGTGCTCGAAGTGGTCGCGGTGGAAAAGCCTGTCGGCGTGATCGTGCAATACGGCGGGCAGACTCCGTTGAGCCTGGCTCACGGTCTGGAAAAGAACGGTGTGCCCATCATCGGCACTACGCCAGACATGATCGATTGCGCGGAAGACCGCGAACGCTTCAAACAGATGCTGATGGCGCTGGAATTGAAACAGCCGCCCAATCGCACGGCAAGCACGGTAGCCGAAGGCCTGGCCGGCGCTGCCGCCATCGGTTATCCGCTGGTGATGCGTCCCTCTAACGTGCTGGGCGGGCGCGCCATGGAAATCATCCATGAGCAGCACGATCTGGAACGCTACATGCGCGATGCGGAAGTGATGTCCATCACCTACCCCGAGCGTCTGCCCATATTGCTCGACCGCTTCTTGAACGATGCGATTGAGGTGGATGTGGATGCGGTATCCGATGGCACCGATGTGATCATAGGCGGCATCATGGAGCACATCGAAGAAGCCGGCGTGCATTCGGGCGATTCTGCCTGTTCCTTGCCGCCTTTCAGTCTGCCCGAAGCCATGCAGAACGAGCTGCGCCGCCAGACGGTGGCGATGGCCAAATCGCTCAACGTGGTGGGTTTGATGAACGTTCAGTTCGCGATACAGGGCGAGATAGTCTATGTGCTGGAAGTCAATCCGCGCGCCTCGCGCACCGTGCCTTTCGTCTCCAAGGCGACCGGCGTGCCGCTGGCGAAGATCGCCGCGCGCTGCATGGCGGGGCAGAGCCTCAAATCGCAGGGCGTGACCCGCGAGATCGTGCCGCCATACTATTCGGTCAAGGAAGCGGTGTTCCCGTTCATCAAGTTCCCAGGCGTCGATACCATCCTCGGTCCTGAAATGAAATCGACCGGCGAAGTGATGGGGGTGGGTGAGACTTTTGCCGAAGCCTTCGTAAAATCGCAGCTGGCAGCCTCCGTCAAACTGCCCAAGAGCGGCAAGGTCTTCATCAGCGTGCGCGGAGCGGACAAGCCCGGTGCTGTGGAGGTTGCACGCTCGCTGGTTGAACTCGGCTTTACCATACTGGCGACTCGTGGCACTGCGGCGGCGATTTCTGCGGCGGGGGTAGCCGTGACGCTGGTGAACAAGGTTGCCGAAGGTCGTCCTCATATCGTCGATATGATCAAGAACGGCGAAGTCAGCCTCATCATCAATACCGTAGACAGCAAGCCTGCGGCGATGCGCGATTCCTATTCGATAAGGCATGCCGCGTTGCAGGGCCGTGTGACGTACTACACTACGCTTGCCGGCGCTCGCGCCGCCTGTGTGGGGATGCATCATCTCGACGATTTGAAGGTCTACGACTTGCAGAGCCTGCAGCAATCGGTTGCTGCGAACTGACAGACACGAGTATTAACATGCGCCGGGCATTGCTTGCCTGGCGCCTTTATTTTTAGAAAGTTTCACTATGAACAAGATCCCTTTGACTTTGGTGGGCGCTGAGAAAATGCGTCAGGAATTGCACAAGCTAAAGACGGTCGAACGTCCCTGGGTTATCAACGCGATTTCCGAGGCGCGTGCGCAAGGCGATTTGTCTGAAAATGCCGAATATGAAGCGGCGAAAGACCGTCAGGGCTTTGTCGAGGGGCGTATCATCGAACTCGAAGGCAAGCTGGGTAGCGCGCAGATCATCGATCCCAAGGCGCTCAATGCGAACGGACGCTGCGTGTTCGGTTCCACCGTCATACTCGAAGAGTTGAATACCGGGGATGTGGTGACCTATCAGATCGTGGGCGACGACGAGGCAGACATCAAGGAACGAAAGATTTCCATCAGTTCGCCGATTGCCCGTGCCTTGATCGGCAAGAGCAGCGGCGATGTCGCCGAAGTCAAAACGCCTGGCGGCGTCAGAGAATACGAGTTGATGGAAGTTCAGTATATCTAGCTGGTAGCGAGTAGCTACAAGCTACAAGCTACAAGCTTTACCGGTTGCCCAGCTGTTTCTTTGTTAGGGGTTTCTTGCCTTTGTGGCGCGGCATCTGGCGGATCTCGATTTTTTTCGCATCGGGATTGGGTTGATAAACGACCAGTATCTTGCCGATATGCTGTACCGGTGCCGCATTCAATTGAGTGCAGATTTCATTGAAAATGGCTTCGCGATCTTCCCGCTCAGCCATGACGCGAATTTTGATCAGTTCGTGGAGTTTCAGGTTCAGCGCGATTTCCTTCAATACGGATTCGGTCAGGCCTGAATTTCCTATCATGACAGTGGGTTTTAATTGGTGCGCTCGACCCTTGAGGGTGAGGCGTTCTGCGACGGTCAGTGATAACATAATTTTCTCAATATTTTCTAAGGTGTGGATTCTAAACGATGAAGCCTTCCAAAACCAGCAAACAATGGATGCGCGAGCATGTTAACGATCCTTTTGTGCAAATGGCGCAAAAAGAGGGCTATCGTTCGCGAGCGGCCTACAAGCTGATCGAGATCAATGAGAAGGATCATCTGATCAAGCCCGGTATGGCGGTTGTCGATCTGGGGGCGACGCCGGGCGGCTGGTGTCAGGTGGTGGCCGGTATTGTCGGCGAGCACGGCAAAATAATCGGTCTTGATCTGTTGCCGCTGGAACCTTTGCGCGGCGTGGAGTTCATACAGGGCGACTTCAGAGAAGAAGAAGTGCTGAAAAAACTCGAATTTGCCCTGCAAGACAAGCCGGTCGGGCTTGTATTATCCGATATGGCCCCCAACTTCAGCGGAGTGAGTGCGGTCGATCAGGATCGCTCCATCTATCTGGCAGAACTTGCGATGGAATTCGCCTTCGAACATTTGAACCGGGACGGCAGTTTCCTGGTCAAGGTGTTTCAGGGCACAGGCTTTGAAGAATATATGAAGCTGATGAAAACGCGCTTTAGCCGGGTTGTGGCGCGTAAACCCAAGGCATCACGCGGTCGCAGCAGCGAAGTTTATCTTTTGGGTGTTGGAAAACTTGAGTAATGGGCGGATACATAGTCTAATTGCACAATTGAGCGGTGTCTTGCGTAAAGGGAAATATCTTGAACAATTTTAAAAGTATTGCGATCTGGATGGTTGTAGCACTGGTGCTGATGACGGTGTTCAATCAGTTCAACACAAGGCAGCAGCAATCGGCTCAGGGGCATCTGGATTATTCGCAGTTCCTCGATGAGGTCAAGAAGGGGCAGATCGCCAAGGTGGTGATCGAAGGGCGCACGCTCAGCGCCACAACGACCGAAGGTAAACGCATCAGCACCTATGCGCCCAACGATCTTTGGATGGTATCCGACCTGCTTAAAAACGGCGTGAATGTCGAAGCCCGTCCCGAGGAAGAGCAATCCTTCCTGATGAATATTTTCGTCTCGTGGTTCCCGATGATATTGCTGATCGGGGTGTGGGTTTTCTTCATGCGCCAGATGCAAGGCGGCGGCAAGGGTGGGGCGTTTTCTTTCGGCAAGAGCAAGGCCAGGCTGCTGGACGAAGCCAAGGAACGGGTGACCTTCGCCGATGTGGCAGGTTGCGACGAGGCTAAAGAAGAAGTATCCGAACTGGTCGAATTTTTGAGCGACCCGACTAAGTTTCAGAATCTGGGCGGACGCATTCCTCGCGGCGTATTGATGGTCGGCAGCCCAGGTACCGGTAAGACCCTGCTGGCCAAGGCGATTGCGGGGGAGGCCAAGGTGCCGTTCTTTTCGATTTCCGGTTCGGATTTCGTCGAGATGTTTGTCGGCGTGGGCGCGGCCCGCGTGCGCGACATGTTCGAACAGGCCAAGAA
>CAYPIG010000103.1:0-4476 GCA_964410705.1 uncultured Gallionella sp. | reverse complement strand
CGCACCTTGTGGCGGCCCGCGATCTTCATGTTCTCGTCGGCATCCACCATGCCCAGCACGAACTTGCCATCATAGGCCGTAACCATCTTGTGCAGCAGAGGGGCCAGCACCTTGCAGGGCGCACACCAGTCTGCGCTGATATCGACCAGCACGGGGAGCTCGTGCGAGCGAGCCACCACCAGTTCATCAAAATTGTCTTCTTCCACATTGCAGGAATAGTTGCTCATCGTTGTCCTTATTTGGGTTTGCGCTGATCGGCGCGTACTCTGGTCATCAATATTTCATCGGCAGCATCGGCATCCACCTGCTGCCCCAGGATATTTTGCAGCGGCAACTCGGCATCATTCCAGCCGCGCACGCCGGTTTTGAGCGAGATCACGTTTGTATACCCCATCTGCTGCATGACATCGGCCGCCAGCACCGAACGGTATCCCGATCTGCATATCACCGCAACAGGACGGCTGCGAGCCGTCACCAGCTCCGGCACCGTTTCGTCATAGTCCCATTCGCAGGATTGCTCCAGTATGCCGCGCGGCACATTGATCGAACCGGGTATATGCAGCCTGTCAAACTCGGCGGGTTCACGCACATCCAGCAGCAGGTAGTCCTGTTGTTTTACCAGGTCCCAGGGCTGAATTTCCCTGACACGCAGCAGTGCCTCATCGATCAGATCCTTGTAGCGTTTCATCTATTCGTTCCGCTCAAAATTGGGCATTATAACCGGCTAGACCGGGTTGTCCTGATCGAAAAATCGATGCTGCAGCTGGTATTTTTCCGCCAGATGCAGACCCAGCGCCTGTATCCCCAAACGCTCGGTGGCGTGATGCCCCGCCGCGATGAACGCCACGCCGCTCTCATTGGAAAGATGATAGTTCTGCTCTGAAATCTCGCCGGTGATATAAGCATCCACCCCGTTTGCGATGGCGGCTTCGAAATATCCCTGCGCGCCGCCGCTGCACCACGCCACACGGCGGATCAGTTTATCCGCTTCACCGATCGACTGAGGGGGACGCCGCAGGGCCGATGAAATGCGTTTGGCCAAAGCATCCAGTGTGAGTTCAGTATCGAGCAAACCGTGACAGGCGATGTTCTGGTCGCCAAAGCGGCCCGTCTCACGCAAATTCAGCAAATCAGCCAGTTGCGCATTGTTGCCAAGCACGGCATGGGCATCCAGAGGCAGATGATAGGCGATCAGGCTCACATCGTGCTGCAGCAGCTTTGCGATGCGCCGCTTCTTGATGCCGACGATACTAGCCTCCTCGCCGCGCCAGAAATAGCCGTGATGCACCAGTATCGCATCCGCGCCCCAGGCGATTGCCTCGTCTATCACCTGTTGGGACGCCGTCACCGCCGTTGCGATGCGCCTCACCTCGGATTTCCCCTCAACCTGCATGCCGTTCGGGCAGTAATCCTTGAATTGAGCGGTTTGCAACAGGCTTGCGTTATAATCCAAAAGTTCGACCAGCTTCATGGCATTCCTATTCAAAACAAAACACGATCATCTTACCATGCGTAAACACTGGCTGCTGTTCACCCAAACCGTCACGATCGCGCTCGCGCTGCTGTTCATCGTCCACACTTTAAGACCCGAGTTGCTGCCCTCTGCGGCGCGCAACGGCGTGGTTACCCTGTATGAGAGCGCGGCACCGGCATCCGATGCGCCCGCCACAGGGCTGAGTGCGGCGGCTAAAAAAGCCATGCCTTCGGTGGTGAACATCTTCACCAGCACGCGGATCAAGACGCCGATCAACCCCTTCATGGATGATCCCAGATTCCGGTTCTTTTTCGGCGATCAGGAAAACAGCACCCAGGAGAGCTCCAGTCTGGGTTCAGGCGTCATCGTAAGTCCGGACGGATTTATACTCACCAATCACCATGTCGTAGAGGCGGCAGATCAGATCGAAGTCGCCCTGGCTGACGGCCGCAAAGCCAGCGCGCATGTCATAGGCTCCGATCCTGAAACCGACCTTGCCGTGATCAAGATCGAACTGCAGGGCAACTTGCCTGCCGTCACCTTCGGCCATCCCGAATCCGCCCATGTAGGCGACATGGTGCTGGCCATAGGCAACCCGTTTGGCGTGGGTCAAACCGTCACCATGGGCATCATCAGTGCGCTCAAACGCGACCATCTGGGACTCAATACCTTCGAGAACTTCATCCAGACCGATGCTGCGATCAATCCGGGCAATTCAGGCGGCGCGCTGGTGGATGTCAACGGCAACCTGATCGGGGTCAACAGCGCCATCTATTCGCCCAATGGCGGATCGCTGGGCATAGGCTTTGCCATCCCCGCCACCACCGCCAAAAAATCCATGGAGCAGATCATCCAGACAGGTTCGGTCACGCGCGGCTGGATAGGTGCGGCCATACAGGAGCTCTCGCCTGAACTGACCGCCTCTTTGAAGATCGACAACGGCGTGCTGATCACGGAAATCGTCCGCAACAGCCCGGCCGACCACGCAGGAATCAGGACCGGCGATGTGCTGATTTCCATCGATAACCAGCCGGTCAAAAACTGGAGCGCCATGCTGGAGGCCATCTCCAATCTGCCCCCTGGCACCATGGCAACGCTCAAGCTGCTGCGCAACGGTTCTGAAATCGTCTCTCAGGTTAAAATCGGCAAACGCCCCAAACCCAGAAGCTAAATTCAGATCCTGGGTCCGTTGCTGGCATCAGACAGGGGCAGGAGTGATGCGGACTTCGCGCTGCGGACAGGGGATCTCGATTCCGGTACGTTTGAATTCCCGCCAGATCGCCAGATTGATCTCGGAGCGCAATGCAGTCTGAGTCAAATCCGGATCGTCTATCCAGACGGAGAGCTCCAGCCTGATGCCGTTGTCGGCAAACTCAAGCAGGTTCACCGAAGGCAGAGGTTCTGCAATCACCCGTGGATGAGCTAGCGCCGCATCATGCATGATCTTCATCGCCAGATCCAGATCGCTGCTATAGGATATCTGCATGCTGATCTTGATGCGCACCTTGCGGTCGGTGTAGGAGTGATTGACCAGCGCCTGAGTGATCGCCATTTCATTCGGAATCAGCGATTCGGCACCATCCTGGCCGCTTAGCACCATATAGCGACCGGTCAGACGGCTGACGGTGCCGTAACGGTTGTCCAGCGTGATGACATCGCCCAGCCTGATCGATTTGTCGAGCAGGATGATGAAGCCCGAGATGTAATTGCTGGCGATGCGCTGCAGGCCGAACCCCAGCCCCACCCCCAGCGCGCCGCCGAACACCGAGAGCACGCGGATGTCTATCCCGACCAGCGACAGCGCGATGAGCACCGACAGCACCAGCAGCGCGCCGCGCACCACCTTGGTCAGCAGCACGCGTGAACTGGCGTCCATCTCCTGCATCTCCATGATGCGCGTTTCCATGAAGCGCCCCAGCCACAAGGCGATCAGCACGGTTGCCGCGATTGAGATCAATCCTTGCAGCACCACCAGCACGGAGACATGCTGATGGCCAAAATCGAATCCTATGCTCTCCAGCCCCGCCAGCACCACCTCCAGCATACCGGTGACATGCAGCGCCACCACCAGCCAGGCGAAGACCGCAATGCTGCGCTCCCAGGATTTGAGCTTGATCGACTGCGGAAAAACCGCGCGCAGCAAAAAAACCAGCAGACGGATGAATACCAGCGACAGCAGCAGCGGAATCGCCAGTTTGAGCAGACTGTCGGGCATCTCGAAGTGCCTGAACAATATCCGCACCAGCAATACACCCAGCAGGGTAAACAGCGGAAAAACGATGCGTTTGACGCCGCGGATCGCGACATCCTGAAGTTTGCCCGCAGAGCCTAGATTTTTGAGTATCTGTCTATCCAGCGACCAGGAAAGCAGCGCGATCATGACGATACTCACACCCTGCCAGATCAGGCTGGCAGGATCGGTTTGGGAAATCAGTTCGATCAGCAGATTGGGCGTGCTCATCAGAACCGGCTGACTTGATGTTCCGGTTTTTCGACAGGCTTGGTCCAGCTGGCAACCACGATACCGGCTTCATAAAGCAGCCAGAGCGGCAGCGCCAGCATCAGCTGCGACACCACATCGGGCGGCGTGAAGATGGCGCCGATCACGAAGGCACCGACGATCACATAGGGGCGAATTTCCCGCAGTTTTTCGACGGAAACCACCCCCATGCGCACCAGCAGCACCACCGCAACCGGCACCTGAAAGGTGATGCCGAAAGCCATGAACATAGACAAAACGAAGCTCAGATACTTGTCGATATCGGTCATCACCGCAACGCCGATGGGCGCGGCCGCGGTGATGAAGCCGAACACCACCGGGAACACCACGAAGTAGGCGAAAGACATGCCGCAGAAAAACAGCAAAAAACTGCCGAAGATCAGCGGCACCACCATGCGCTTTTCATGCTCATACAGCCCGGGTGCGACAAAGCGCCATACCTGATAGAGAATATATGGCAGCGCGATCAGAAACGAGGCCATCAGCGCGACCTTCAGCGGCA
>CAYPIG010000102.1:0-4763 GCA_964410705.1 uncultured Gallionella sp. | reverse complement strand
AGCCATCCGGCATTGCAATGCGTCAGGATATTGACCGTATCGTTTTTCTGCTGATGGATGTCGCGGATAAGCGCTAACCCGCATTGCCCGATCGCGCGGTTGATCTCGACATCGTCATCGGCCATACGAGCCGCTTCCTGCCATGCCGCCGATGCGCGATCATCGGCTGCCAGCGGCGATAAAAATTCGCGCATGTGCTGCACGGCCCATCGCAGATTCACCGCCGTGGGACGCGCTTTCTCCAGCATGTCGCAGGTAGCGATAAGCGCCGCATCCGATGCATGGTGCTGCATCGACAGCGCCACGCCGTAAGCCGCCGTCACCCCGATCAGGGGCGCGCCTCTGACCTGCATGGAGCGGATCGCGTGCTCCGCATCACGCATATTTTCCAGACGCACCGTGACAAACTCATGCGGCAGACGGGTCTGATCGATGATTTCAACCGCCCCATCGGCCGTCGGCCAGATGGTGCGACAAGGCGTTCCGTTAACTTTCATTATATGTAGATCGTATCAAAAAATAGCCGGGGCAGCCCGGCGGCTGGTTACTTTTCTTGTTTCGCCAAGAAAAGTAACCCAAAGAAGGCGACCCCGGTTTGCCGCCGCTGCGCGGTTTCCTGTGTTGCTCGCCTGTTCAGGCGGCTGCGGAACTCGCGCTTAGCGCTCAAACAGTCCTCGCCGACCACCCCTGACCAGCCTCCGCTACTCGGCGGCGCACAGGGGAATTACCATTCACCGCGCACTTTGACGGTGACATCTTTCGATTTGAATTCCAATTGCGTCCCATCATCGCACTGCAAACAAAACTTGTCAGAAATCCAATCCAAGCTTTTCACCCCACTCCTCCTAACTGAGTCACAAAGGCTCAACTCACCACAAGAAACCAGAGTCTGGCTACTAGCTACTAGCAGCTGCCTTTAGTCGCCCTCGAACTCGCAAAGCGCAAACACCGTCTGCCCCTGCCCCTCCAGACGCGCACGTCCGCCCACTTCCGGCAAATCGATCACAAAGCAGCATTCAACCACGATACCTCCCATATCTTCGATCAGTTTGGTCGCAGCCTCCGCCGTGCCGCCGGTTGCGATCAGATCGTCCACCAGCAGCACGCGATCACCCGGTTTGATCGCATCCACGTGGATTTCGATGCGGTCGCTGCCGTATTCGAGTTCGTAGTCGCGCCCTATGGTTTCCGAGGGCAGCTTGCCGCGCTTTCTGATCGGCACGAAACCCAGATTCAGCTCATGCGCCACAGGAGTTCCGACGATGAAGCCGCGCGATTCGATTCCCGCCACCACATCGATCTGCATGTCTTTATATCGGGCGACGATCCTGGCGACCATGTCGCGCAATCCTGCCGGATCTTTTAACAAGGTGGTGATGTCGCGAAACATGATGCCCTGATGAGGGTAATGAGGAACGGTACGAATAAGGGATTTGAGCATAATAAGTTCAGGATTCAGGATTCAGGACTCTTCCCGCCACGGCGGAAAGTTTTTCGAGCATGACCGCATCGCGCGATCCGGGGGCGGTGATGATCGCGTACTGCAATGCGCTGCGGCAGGCACAGCCGCCAGCGTGCCGGTCATCCCGCACCGGAGATGCGACTTCTTTTACCAGTGCGCGCGCCTTGTCGGCATTGGCCATCAGCACGTTGATGATGGCATCGACCGTGACATTTTCGTGATCGGGATGCCAGCAGTCGAAATCGGTGACCATCGCTACCGTCGCGTAGCAAATCTCGGCCTCACGGGCGAGTTTGGCCTCCGGCATATTGGTCATGCCGATCACATCGCAGCGCCAGGAGCGATAAAGTTCGGATTCGGCCAGACTGGAAAACTGCATCCCTTCCATCACCAGATAAGTACCGCCGCGAACTGCCGGGATGTTCAGCTGTTCGGCAGCGGCAAAAAGATGATCGCCCAGACGGCTGCATACCGGATGCGCCATCGAGACATGAGCCACCAGCCCGGTGCCGAAAAAACTCTTTTCGCGCGCAAAGGTGCGGTCTATGAACTGATCGACGATCACAAAGGTGCCGGGCGGCAGATCTTCGCGCAACGAGCCCACCGCGCTGACCGAGATGATGTCGGTCACCCCCAGCCGCTTTAGCGCATCGATGTTGGCTCTGAAATTGATGTCGGAGGGCGAGATGCGATGCCCCCTGCCGTGGCGAGGCAAAAATGCGATGGGCTTACCCGCAAGTTCAGCCAGCAATATTTCGTCCGAAGGTTCGCCAAATGCAGATTCGACCGCAACCCAGCGCGAATTTTCCAACCCCTCTATGTGATACACGCCGCTACCGCCGATAATTCCCAGCATAACTTAACTCTCCAACATGGATTTATAGATAAAATTCTGCAGGACCGTCAGATCGATGCTCTGGTTCTGGACGAACTCCATGCCGTACGAATAAACCGCATCGCCGGACTGCCCGTCTTTTTCCATCCGCACATTGCGGATCAGGGCGGATACCACAAACACCTGAGTGTCGCCCGCCACCTGCATGCGCAGGCCGACCAAAACCGTATCGCCCACCTGTCCGAATGCACGACTTGCCTGAATTCGCGCACCTGAGATGCTCATATCCACGATGATCGCGGATATTTTCTGCCCGGCAGCCTCCACCGTACACACCAGCCGCAGCTTGATGCGCACCGCTGCGCGCATGCAGGTGGTCTTGACTTGCGGCGGAAAGGCCAGATGCAGATAAGGGTATGGGGTCAGGCAGACGCTGATCACATTGCTGCTGAACTCGTAAGTCTTGGTTCCTGCAAAACCGCGCACCAGAAAAGCGTGCCCCTCCTTGATGAAACTCAATTTCTCGTCCGTTCTCGGATGCGAGACCAGCACGCTTTTTTTGTTCATGAAACCCATCAGTTTCACGAAATAGCGCTGCTTGTCCGAGGAAAAATCCTGCAATTGCAGGGTATCGCCGATGACGAGTTTGATCGACTGCAAATCTTCGATCTGCTCAGTCGGTTTATGCTTGTCAGCCGCGCCAGGCTCGGTTGCTCTGGCCACATGCACACCTTTGCGTTCACGAAACAGACCGTTCTCCAAGAGCCCTTCGAGCTGCCGCTCCGTATCGACCACCGAGCCTTCGCGCAGCAACAGCCGCCCCGAACTGTCGTACACCGACCAGGCCAGCGGGATGCCCAGTATGATGTCCTGTTCCCTTACCGGATGGAATTTGTCGTCCATGCCTACGTCCTCATCGGGACGCGCGCGGTCAGCGCGCACATCAGTTCATAACTGATGGTTCCTGCGGCGTGAGCCACCTCTTCGACCGGTAACCCAGCCCCCCACAGAGTCACTTGCGCCCCCACTCCCGAACCTGAAATAGATGTCAGATCCACGCACAACATATCCATGGAGACCCTGCCCAGAACTCGAGTCCTTTTCCCGTCCACCAGCACCGGCGTTCCGCCGCTATACCCGGTAGGCCGGTGTGTACCCGGAGCCTCCGGCTCCACCCTTCTGCTCTGGCGCGGATAGCCGTCTGCGTAGCCGCATGCCACGATGCCGATGCGCATGGGGCGCTCCGCCCGAAACAATCCGCCATAGCCGACCTCATCCCCGCTTTTCAAATCCTGCACGGCGATGATACGGCTCATAAGCGTCATCGCAGGCCTTAAACCCAGTTGCTGCGCCGCAACATCGGCGAAGGGGGATGCACCGTACAGCATGATGCCTGGCCTCACCCAGTCCCCGTGTGTCGCAGGATAGCGCAGCAGCGCGGCGGAATTGGCAAAACTGCGCGCCACACGATATTGCGCCGCGATCTCGTTGAGCAGCTCGAGTTGCTCCGAGACCCCGCGCGGCTCGTCGGCATGCGCGAAATGACTCATCAGCACAATCTCGCCTACCGCCCGGTGACGGCGTAGCGCCTCCATCGAGGCGGCGAGCTGTTCTGGCAAAAATCCCAGACGGTTCATTCCGCTGTTGACCTTGAGCCAGACATCCACGCGACCGGGACAGGCGTCGAGCATCTCGATCTGCCACTGGCTGTGGATGACACAGCTCAATTTGTATTGTGCAACCAGCTCAAGATCAGAAGTCTCGAAACACCCTTCCAGCAGCAGTATGGTCTGTTTGTATCCTGCCTCACGCAGGCGTATCGCATCCTGAATATCGAGCAGGGCAAAGCCGTCCGCATCCGCCAGAGCCTCGGCTACCTGCAGCAGCCCGTGACCGTAACCGTTGGCCTTGATGACGGCCATGATGCGCGATTTGGCCACCCGCCTTGCCACGTGCAGATTGTTCTGCAAGGCATTCTGATCGATATAAGCTTGTATGGGACGCGGCATGAATCTGATGTTTCTTCGCTGTTCGTATTATGTAATGATAGCAGGGGCTATGCTTTCATGATATAAAACGACCTGAGAAAAAATACGTCAGTTTAATGAATATCGGCTTCTACATCATCCTTGCGGCGCAATTCACCTCCGCGCTCGCAGACAATGCGTTGCTGTTCGCCGCCATCGCCCTGCTCAAAGACCTGCACTCTCCCGCCTGGCACACCCCGGTGCTGCAGGAAGCCTTCATTTTTTCCTATATCGTATTGGCCCCTTTCGTCGGTGCCTTCGCGGACTCGCTGCCCAAGGGGCGCGTGATGTTCGTGAGCAACAACATCAAGATACTGGGCTGCATTGCCATGCTGCTGGGCGTCAATCCCTTGCTGGCCTACGGACTGGTGGGTCTGGGAGCTGCGGCCTATTCTCCCGCTAAATACGGCATCCTGACCGAATATCTGCCGCCGGAAAA
>CAYPIG010000101.1:0-4868 GCA_964410705.1 uncultured Gallionella sp. | reverse complement strand
TTCGATTTCCGGTTCGGATTTCGTCGAGATGTTCGTCGGCGTGGGCGCGGCCCGCGTGCGCGACATGTTCGAACAGGCCAAGAAACAGTCTCCCTGCATCATCTTCATCGATGAAATCGACGCGGTCGGGCGTCAGCGCGGTGCGGGACTGGGCGGCGGTAACGACGAACGCGAGCAGACTCTGAATGCCTTGCTGGTTGAAATGGACGGATTCGAAGGCTCTTCGGGCGTCATCGTGATCGCGGCGACCAACCGGCCTGACGTGCTGGATGCGGCGCTGCTGCGTCCCGGACGTTTTGACCGTCAGGTGGTCGTGCCGTTGCCGGATATACGCGGACGTGAACAGATACTGATGGTGCATATGCGCAAGATCCCTTGTGCAGCCGATGTCGATGCCAATGTGATCGCACGCGGCACGCCCGGCATGTCGGGCGCGGATCTGGCCACTCTGGTCAACGAGGCGGCGCTGTTTGCGGCGCGTCGCGCCAAACGCTTCGTCGAAATGGACGACTTTGAGGCGGCCAAAGACAAGATCTTCATGGGGGCAGAGCGCCGTTCCATGGTGATGCCCGAAGAAGAGCGCCGCAATACGGCCTATCACGAATCGGGTCATGCCGTGGTTGCCAAACTGTGCGCCAAGACCGATCCTGTACACAAGGTGACCATCATACCGCGCGGTCGTGCGCTGGGTCTGACCATGCAGCTGCCTTCCGAGGACAGATACAGCATGGACAAGGAGCGCATCCTGTCCACGTTGGCCGTTTTGTTCGGCGGCCGCATCGCCGAGGAAGTGTTCATGAATCAGATGACGACGGGTGCTTCCAACGATTTCGAGCGCGCCACCGATATGGCGCGCAAGATGGTGACACAATGGGGGATGTCCGATGCGCTGGGGCCTATGGTATACGGTGAAACCGAAGGCGAAGTCTTCCTGGGCCGCTCGGTGACCACGCATAAAAATATTTCTGAAGCGACCATGCAGAAGGTGGATAACGAAATCCGCCGTATCATCGACCAGCAATATGCGCTGGCACGAGAATTGATAGAAACTCATCGCGACAAGATAGAGGCGATGACCGCCGCCCTGCTGGAGTGGGAAACCATAGACGCGGATCAGATCAACGACATCATGGAAGGGAATCCGCCGCGCGCTCCCAAGCCTAATCTGTACAACAAAACCCCCAAGCCTCCCAAAGATCAGGCACCGACCGCTCCTGCCGTCGAACCTGCTCCCCCGGCACAGCCGGCGCAGGAAACCTGAAAAGAATAGCCGGTAGCTTGTAGCAAGTAGCAGAAACAGTGCTTGCTACCCGCTACCCGCTACCCGCTACCATGCTCTCCTGCGGCTCTTATCGATTTGATCTATCCCGTCCTTTGGTGATGGGCATCGTCAACGCGACCCCGGATTCCTTTTCGGACGGCGGTCGCGATGCTGATTATGCAAGGCAGCTGTTGCAGGACGGGGCGGATATCATCGATATCGGCGGCGAATCTACCCGCCCCGGGGCAAGCCCGGTCGGCGTGCAGCAGGAACTGGACAGGGTGATGCCGGTCATCGAAGCGTTACAGGGCGTGCCCTTATCCATCGATACCTTCAAGCCCGAAGTCATGGCTGAGGCCATACGCGCCGGGGCCTGCATGGTCAACGACATCAATGCGCTGCAGAACGAGTCTGCGATGAAGCTGGTTGCAAATAGTCAGGTTGCCGTTTGTCTCATGCATAAACAGGGCAATCCGATCAACATGCAGCTTCAGCCCGAATACGGGAATGTCGTGGATGAGGTGAGGGAATTTTTGCAAAAGCGAATAGCGGAGGCAGTGAGTGCGGGCATAGCACGCGATCGCATCCTGATCGATCCGGGCTTCGGCTTTGGCAAGACGCTGGAACACAATCTTGCACTGCTGCGCAGCTTGCATCTTTTTGCCGATTTGGGTGTGCCGGTTCTGGCCGGATTGTCGCGCAAATCCATGCTGGGCGCTCTGACGGGCCAGGATGCCGCTAACCGCCTGTCTGCCAGCGTGGCGGCGGCGCTGATCGCGGTGCAAAAGGGGGCGGGTGTCATACGGGTGCACGATGTGCGCGCGACGGTTGATGCATTGAAAATATGGCAGGCAGTTAACGGAGGAAATGGATGAGCAAGAAATATTTCGGCACCGATGGCATCAGGGGGCATGTAGGCGAGTTTCCGATCACGCCTCAGTTTGTGATGAGCCTGGGATATGCTGCCGGCCGGGTGCTGGCGGGTGCCGAGCACACGCCGGGCGAGCGCTCTGCGGTGCTGATCGGCAAGGACACGCGCATCTCAGGCTACATGCTCGAATCCGCCCTGCAGGCAGGATTGATCGCCGCCGGGGTCGACGTGTTCCTGGCAGGCCCCATTCCTACCCCTGCAGTGGCCTATCTGACCCGCACGCTGCGCTTGCAGGCCGGTATCGTGATATCGGCATCACACAACCCTTACCACGACAACGGCATCAAGTTTTTTTCCGCGACGGGTGCCAAACTGCCCGACGATGTCGAGCACGCCATCGAGGCGGGGGTTGAGCTGCCGATTGTGATCGATGGCGGGCTGGGCAAGGCCAAACGGCTGGAGGATGCGGCCGGGCGTTACATCGAGTTTTGCAAGAGCACCTTCCCCTCTTCGATGAATCTGCGCGGACTGAAGATCGTAGTCGATTGCGCGCACGGCGCGACTTATCACATCGCCAATCACGTACTGCATGAACTGGGCGCCGAGGTGATCTCTATCGGTGTCAAGCCGGATGGCAAGAACATCAATGATGGCTACGGTGCAACCTCCCCGGCCAATCTGCAAAAAACGGTGGTCGAGCAGGGCGCGGATCTGGGTATCGCGCTCGACGGAGATGGTGACAGGCTGATCATGGCGGATGCCGACGGCGTGCTCTACGATGGCGATCAGCTGATCTATGTGATTGCCCGGCATCGCAAGGAGCAGGGGCGATTGGTGGGCGGGGTGGTGGGTACGCTGATGACCAATCTGGCTTTCGAACATGCGATGCGGCGTCTGGATATCCCCTTTTTGCGCGCCAAAGTGGGCGACCGCTATGTGATGGAATTGCTGCAGCAGCAGGGCTGGCAACTGGGTGGGGAAAATTCCGGGCATATCATCTGTCTGGACAAGCACAGTACGGGAGATGGCATCATCTCGGCGCTGGAAGTGCTGTGCGCTTTGCGCACCAAAGGGCAATCCCTGGCTGAAATTTCTGAAGGATTGAAGCTCTATCCGCAGGTGCTGATCAACGTGAAGGTCGCCAGAGGAATGGATTGCCTCAAACACGAAGAAGTGGTGGCAACCGTCGCACAAGTGGAGCGAGAACTCGATGGCCGTGGTCGGGTGCTGCTTCGCCCGTCGGGTACCGAGCCGCTGTTGCGCGTGATGGTGGAGGGTGAAAATGCAGAGCTGGTCGAGCGTTCCGCGCAGCGCATCGCCGATGTGGTTCGCCGTCTGGCAAGTTCCTAAGCGATCTGTCTGATTCCAGACAGCGCTTGAGGTTGCCAGTTTTGCACCGCCCAGTTCAGGATGGTCTCTGTCTTTTCAAGTCTCAATTCGGCAGGCGGGTGCTGGCGCAGCAATCTTAGCGCTTCGGTCAGTGAGGCTGAAGGGTTGCGCAGGTCGACTGCAGGGGCGCGAGTCTGCTTGCTGAGTTTTTCACCCTCTTCGTTTACCAGCACCGGCAGATGCAGATAACGGGGGGTGGCAAGATTCAGCATCCTTTGCAGATAGATCTGCCTGGCGGTGGAGTTCAATAGGTCGGCGCCTCTCACTACATCGGTGATGCCCTGATCCGCATCATCGACCACCACCGCTAGCTGATAGGCGTACAGTCCGTCTGCTCGCTTGAGCACAAAGTCGCCGATCTCGCGCTGTAAATTCTGGCTGACAGCTCCTTGCAGCGTATCGATAAACGCTGTGCTTTCGTCGCAGGTTCTTATCCGCCAGGCGCGCGGTTCTCGACCTTCCGGTATTCCGTTTCGGCAGGTGCCAGGATAGACCGGTCCTTCCAGCCCTTGCAGCGCCGAATCCGCGATTTCGCGTCGCGTGCAGCCGCAAGGATAAAGCAGTTTTTTGTCTTTTAGTTTTTCTAAGGCGGCGGCATAGAGCCTTGTGCGCGTGCTCTGGTACAGCACGCATTCATCGCTGCATAGGCCCAGTTTTTCCAGGGTGCGCAAGATTTCGTCGGCAGCGCCCGGCATACAGCGCGGGGTATCCAGATCCTCCATCCTGATCAGCCAGCTGCCGCCGTGCTGTTTTGCATCCAGATAGCTGCCGAGGGCGGCGATTAGCGATCCCATATGCAACGGACCGGTGGGAGAGGGGGCGAAGCGACCCCGGTAGGAGGGCTTCGCCATGATCAGGCCGCTATGGTTTCTTCCTCAAATTCCAGCACGACCTTGCCATCAATCACATCGACGGTGACCTTGCCGCCATGGGCCAGCTTCCCGAACAGCAATTCATCTGCCAGCGCAGAGCGTATGCAGTCCTGAATCAGCCGCGCCATGGGGCGTGCCCCCATCAGCGGATCAAAACCCTTCTCGGCCAGATGATCCTTGAGTGCCTCGGTAAAGATGGCATCAACCTTCTTCTCGTGCAGCTGCTCTTCGAGCTGGATCAGGAATTTGTCCACCACGCGCAGGATGACCTCCTTATCCAGCGGATCGAAGGACACGATCGCATCCAGGCGGTTTCTGAATTCCGGAGTGAACAGGCGTTTGATGTCGGCCATCTCATCGCCCATCGCGCTGCTCTTGGTAAAGCCGATCTGCACCTTGTTGAGTGCCTCGGCGCCCGCATTGGTGGTCATGATGATGACCACGTTGCGGAAGTCGGCCTTGCGGCCGTTGTTGT
>CAYPIG010000100.1:0-4948 GCA_964410705.1 uncultured Gallionella sp. | reverse complement strand
AACTTGCTTCGATGAAATCGTCCAGTCCGCCGTCGAGCACCGCCTGGGTATTGCCAGTTTCGATGCTGGTGCGCAAGTCTTTGATGCGCGACTGATCCAGCACGTAGGAGCGGATCTGGTGTCCCCAGCCGATATCGGTTTTGCCGTCTTCCATCGCCTGCTTTTCTTCGTTGCGCTTGCGCAATTCCTCTTCGTACATGCGCGATTTCAACATCGCCATCGCCTCAGCGCGGTTGCGGTGTTGCGATCTGTCGTTCTGGCACTGCACCACGATGCCGGTCGGTATGTGCGTGATGCGCACCGCCGAATCGGTCTTGTTGATATGCTGACCGCCGGCACCCGAGGCGCGATAGGTGTCCACGCGCAGATCCGCCGGGTTGATGTCGATCTCGATAGAATCATCCACTTCAGGGTAGACGAACACGCTGGAAAACGAGGTGTGGCGGCGGTTGCCCGAATCGAAGGGCGATTTGCGCACTAACCGGTGTACGCCCGTTTCGGTGCGCAGATGGCCGAAGGCGTATTCGCCGACGATCTTGAGCGAGGCACCCTTGATGCCGGCCACATCGCCGTCGGAGATTTCCAGCACTTCGACCTGATAGCCCTTGCGTTCGGCATAGCGCACATACATGCGCATCAGCATGGAAGCCCAGTCCTGCGCCTCGGTGCCGCCCGAACCCGACTGGATGTCGATGAAGCAGCTGTTCGGATCCATAGGATGGTTGAACATGCGTCGGAATTCCATTTCAGCGACGCGGCGCTCGATATCTACAATGTCGGCGGCGGTAGAGTGCAGCGATTCTTCATCGTCTTCGGCCAGCGACATCTCGAACAGTTCGGCGGCGTCCTGCAAGTCCTGCTGTATCTTCGACAGCCCCAGCACTACGCCTTCGAGCATCTTGCGCTCGCGGCCCAGTTCCTGAGCGCGTTTAGCGTCCTGCCAGGTGGCGGGATCTTCGGCCAGTTCGGATACTTCGGTCAGTCGTTCGCTTTTGGTATCGTAGTCAAAGATACCTCCGTAGTTCGGCGCTGCGCAAGCCTAAATCCTGCAATTGATTGTTGATGGCATTGATTTGTTCGGCTTCCATGATCTGTCCTGAGCTAACTTTAAAGAGCGCGATTATAGCGCACCCTGCCAAATGCGCTTAACGGCTTCTGGTTTGCCAACAAAGCGGTTAGCAAATGGTTTACCATTGCGGTAAATTATCGGATATACGGTTTTTATGAAGATCACTCTGCATCGCAGACAGCTCAAATCCTGGCTGCCCTTGTTCGATACGCTGCGCAATTATCGTTTGCACTGGCTGGGGAACGATGTGGCGGCGGGTTTGTCCGCCTGCATCGTGATGATCCCCTCGGTGATCGCTTATGCCGAACTGGTGCATCTGCCGCCGATTACCGGCTTATATGCCGCGCTTGCCGCATCGATAGGCTATGCGCTGTTTGCCAGTTCCCGTCATGTCATCGCAGGGCCGGATGCGGCGATCGGCCTGCTGGCGGGTTCTGCAATACTGCCGCTTGCCTTAGGTGATCCGTCGCGAACCGCGCTGCTGGCAGCAGAGCTGGGGCTGCTCTCCGGCGTGGTGCTGCTCGCCGCTGCCCGTCTGCATCTGGGCGTGATCGCCGATCTGCTCTCCCGTCCCGTTTTAGTTGGTTATCTCAATGGAGCCTCGCTGGTGCTGATCGCCACCCAGCTGGGCAAAATGTTTGCGATCAAGACTCAGGGTGAGGAGTTTTTTCCGCTGCTCGCTACCTTGATCAGCGAAATGCCAGGCGCACACTGGCCCACTTTTATTTTCGGCTCTCTGCTGGTTTTGCTGCTGGTGGCGATGGGAAGATGGATGCCACGCGTGCCCGGGGCGCTGGTGGCATCGGCCGTGGCAATTTTGCTGACCGTCGTCTTTGATCTGGGGCAATATGGCATTGCGTTAGTCGGCGATGTGCCTTCCGGAATTCCGAAGCCGGAATTTTTTGCGCCGCTCTGGAGCGATATCGCCGCGCTGGCCCCGGCTGCGGTGGCGGTCGCTTTCCTCGCTTTTTCCGACGGGATACTGCTGGCGCAAACCTTCGCCGAAAAACACGGTTATCAGGTTAATCCGAATCAGGAACTGGTCGCGCTAGGTTCGGCCAATATTTTAGCCTCGGTGTGGCAGGGATTTCCCGTTTCGGCGAGCCAGTCGCGCACCTCTATCGTCGATGCGGCCGGCGGGCACACTCAGGTGGCGCAACTGGTGTCGGCGGGAGGGCTGCTGCTGTTTTTGCTGTTTTTGACCGGGCTGATCGCCTTGCTGCCCAAAGTTGCGCTGGGTGCGATTCTGATCGTGACCGCGGTGGGTATGCTCGAATTGGCTTCGCTGCGCACGCTGTACAAGATAGACCGTAAGGAGTTCGCCATCGCTGTCGGCGTGACGATGGCGATCCTGCTGGCCGGGGTGGTGACCGGCATCATCGCAGGTTTGCTGCTCTCGCTCAGCGCCGTGCTGGTCGAAATCTCCCGCCCGCGCGATGCGCTGTTAAGGCGTCTGGTACGGGACGGCAAGTTTCACGACTGCCTGGAAGACGATGAGGCCGAAGACGTGCCGGGGGTGATCGTCTACCGGCTTTATGCGCCGCTGATTTTTGCCAACGCGCGCTACGTGATGGAGCGCATCACGCAGATCGTCAATGAAGCCGATGCGAGTCTGGAATGGCTGATCATAGACGCTCAGGCGATCACCGACATGGACGTGACCGCCGCCCAGCGCTTTGCCGGATTGCACCGCGAAATGCAGGAGCGGGGGGTGGAGATCAAGATCGCCGATGCGCCCAGACCCTTTCGCGAGGAGCTGGCCAAAGTGGGCTTGTCCGAGGCGCTGGGCAGCCAGCAGTTTTTCGTGTCGGTCAAGAAGGCGGTAGAGGCCTTCGAGCTTAGGGCGAAAACTATTCCCAGTGACGCACGATGAGTTGCAGGCTCTGATTGCCGTTGTATTCGTTGACGGACAGGCTGTAGACCGCATGGATATATTCGGGTAGCGGCTCGCACTGCCCGAACAGGATGGCGTCGATCTCCATTCCTTCGTCGGTTGCAAGTTTCAGTTTCAGGTGTTTTTCGCCGACCACGCGCTGAGCGATTACCTCGAAATCGTCGTCGAACTGCGGGGCGGGAAAACCCTGTCCCCATACCTGTTCATCGAGCAGCCGGGCGGTTTTGAGCGTCATGCCACTGGAGTCCAGCGGGCCGTCGGTTTCGATACGCTGCATCAGATCGTCCGGGGTCAGCAGTTCTGCTGCAACCTGCTCGAAGGCTGCGACAAACTCTTCAAGGCGGCTCTCGTCTATGGAAAGTCCTGCCGCCGCGCTGTGTCCGCCGAATTTTTTGATAAGTTTCGGGTGGCGCTTGCTGACCAGATCCAGCGCATCGCGAAGATGGAGCCCTGCGATCGAGCGCCCCGAGCCTTTCAGTTCACCTCCGGAGGCTTGCGCGAAGGCGATCACCGGCCGGTGAAACTTGTCTTTCAGGCGCGAGGCCAGTATGCCTATCACCCCCTGATGCCAGGATTGGTCGAACAGCGCCAGACTGTAACCTTGCTGAGGGTCGACCTGTTCGAGCGCGGCCATGGCCGCTTCCTGCATGCCGGTTTCTATGCTGCGCCGCTCGCGGTTGAGGCTGTCGAGTTCGCCGGCTATTTCAAGAGCGACGCCCGCATCATCGGCGAGCAGGCCGTTTATTCCCAAGCTCATGTCGTCCAGACGACCTGCCGCGTTAAGGCGAGGCCCGACGGTAAAGCCAAGATCCATGCTGACGACTTTATCCGCTGATTTTTTGGCGACCTGCAGTAAGGCGTTGATCCCGGCGCAGGCGCGACCGGCACGGATGCGCAGCAGTCCCTGTTGCACCAGGATGCGGTTGTTCTGATCCAGTTTTACCACATCGGCGACCGTGCCCAGCGCCACCAGGTCGAGCAATTCGGGGAGTTTTCGGCCCGCATCATCGCTCAGTATGCCCCGATTCCTCAGTTCTGCGCGCAGCGCCAGCAATACATAGAACATCACGCCCACACCCGCCAGATTCTTGCTGGGGAACTCGCAGCCGGGCTGGTTAGGATTCACGATGCAGCTTGCCGCTGGCAAACTATCGCCAGGAAGATGATGATCCGTCACCAGCACCTGTATGCCCAGCCGGTTCGCCTCGGCGACGCCGTCCACGCTGGCGATGCCGTTGTCGACCGTGATCAGTATGTCGGGGTTTTTCGTGCTCGCCAGATGTACGATCTCGGGTGTCAGGCCGTAGCCGTATTCGAAACGGTTGGGCACCAGATAATCCACCACAGCGCCGAATATACGCAAACCGCGCACCGCAACCGCGCAGGCGGTCGCGCCGTCGCAGTCGTAGTCGGCGATGATCAGCATCTTTTTTTTCTGAGCAATCGCATCGGCCAGCATGACGGCCATTTCGCGGGCGTTTTTCAGCCTGTCAAAGGTGAGCAGATGAGCGAAAGTAGTGTCAAGTTGCGCCGTGTTCTGGATGCCGCGCGCTGCAAAAATCTTCGCCATCGCAGGGCTGATGCCGCCGTCGAGTAAATTTTTCAAAAAAACCGGCTGTATTTCGCGTGGACTGATCATGGTGTGCTTTCGTAATTTTGCGCAGTTTAACATTTGCGCCCGGTGCGGAAGGATGCAGATAGCATGCAGATACTATCAACTCGTCTTTTTTGATCAGGTGCGCTAAAATCCGCAAACCTTATTAAGTCGGACAGTTATCGTGGCGCTAATAGTACAAAAGTACGGTGGTACATCGGTCGGCAACACGGAGCGCATCAAGAATGACGCTCGTCGCGTCGAAAAATTCAAGGCAAAAGGTCATCAGGTGGTGGTGGTGCTCTCCGCGATGAGCGGCGAGACCAACCGCCTGATCGGACTGGCAAAGGAAATTCAGGCAAATCCCGATCCTCGCGAACTCGATGCGATC
>CAYPIG010000099.1:0-5321 GCA_964410705.1 uncultured Gallionella sp. | reverse complement strand
CAGCCCCATCACGGGCGCCATGTTCACTTCGTTGAAGGTGGTGAGGATCGCCGCGTTTTGCTGCGATTGCAGCAGGCGTTCTGCGATGCGCTGACGGATGCGCGTCATCGGCACTCGCTGTTCGGGACGGCTTCCTGCGGGAGCTGGCGTTGCAGCAACTTTTGGTGCTTTAACCGCTTCTACCTGTTCGATTGCATGCAAGACATCTTCACGGGTGACGCGCCCGGCCTTGCCGCTGCCCTGCAGCGCATCGGTATCGACATCCAGTTCATGCGCGAGTTTGCGCACCGAAGGCGGTACGGCATGCGGCAGTTCCGCCTGAGCTTGAGACGGCTGGGTTGCGAGCGCATCTGTGTCGATCAGAGCGATCAACTCACAGCTTGCCACCTTGTCGCCATTGCCCTTGAAAATTTTGGACAGCACGCCGCTTTTGGAGGCCGGCAATTCCATCACCACCTTGTCGGTCTCGACGTCGATCAGATTTTCCCCTTCCGACACCTTATCGCCTACCTTTTTGTGCCAGGTCAGCAGCGTCGCCTCGGAGACGGATTCGGATAATTGCGGTACTTTGATTTCAATGATGCTCATTGTGATGTGCTCCTGGATTGTTCTTGACATCGAGATCGGGTCGGAAGGCGGCATTGATCACTGCCTTCTGCTGTTCTATATGCACGGAAAGATAGCCGGCTGCCGGTGCGGCAGATGAGGGGCGCAGCGCGTATTCGAGACGCATCCCGCTGCGCAGATGGCGCGACAGATAATGCTGAATCCGGTGCCATGCCCCCTGATTGCCCGGCTCTTCCTGACACCAGACCATCTCGGTCGCGTTCGGGTATGCCGCCACCTGAGCCGCAAAATCCGCATGAGGGAAGGGATAGAGCTGCTCCAGACGGATGATCGCCATGTCCTCTATCTCTTTGCTGCGGCGCGCGCTGATCAGCTCGTAGTAAATTTTGCCGCTGCAGGCGATGATGCGGCGAACGCGGGCAGCATCGAGCGCTTCGACTTCGGGGATCACCGGCTGGAAAGCGCCGCCGGTAAAATCGGTCAAGGCTGATGCGGCATCTTTGCTGCGCAGCAGACTCTTGGGCGTAAACACGATCAGTGGCCGACGTGTCGGGCGTAACATCTGGCGTCTTAGCAGATGGAACATTTGTGCAGGCGTCGAAGGGATGCAGACCTGTATGTTGTAGTCGGCGCAAAGTTGCAGATAGCGCTCTATGCGTCCTGAAGAATGCTCGGCGCCCTGCCCTTCATAGCCGTGCGGCAGCAACATGACCAGACCGCATAAGCGTCCCCATTTGACCTCTCCGGAGGCGATGAACTGATCGATCACCACCTGGGCACCGTTGGCAAAATCGCCGAACTGCGCTTCCCAGAGCACCAGAGAATTTGGCTCGGCAGTGGCGTAACCGTATTCGAATCCCAATACGGCTTCTTCGGATAACAACGAGTCTATCACCGCGAAATCCGACTGGGTCGATTCCAGATGCTGTAGCGGTGTATAAGCTCCCTCATACCATACCACGCGGTTCTGATCGTGCCAGGTCGCATGGCGATGGAAGAAGGTGCCGCGCCCGGCATCCTGGCCCGAGAGTCTGACCGGATATCCTTCCGTGAGCAGCGTGGCATAGGCCAGATTTTCCGCCATTCCCCAGTCTAGCGGAATTTCGCCGCGCGCCATTGCCACGCGATCCTCGACGATCTTTTGCACGCGGGACTGCAACACAAACCCTTCCGGAACTGTCGTCAATGGCACGGCCAGCTGTTGCAGGCGCGCAAGCGGCACCGTCGTATCCACCGGCGCATTCCACGGAGTCTTACGCTTTAGCGCTGCCCAGTTGGAGGTCGGCTTGTTGATTTTTTCAATGGCAGGCTGTATCGAGTTGCGCCCCTCATCCATCGCGCGGCGGTATTCGGCGACCAGCTCGTCAGCCTCTCCGGGGGCTATTACGCCCTCAGCAGTCAGACGGTCTGCATACACCGTGCGCGTCCCCGGATGCTGGCGGATGTAGCGATACATGAAGGGCTGGGTGACCAGCGGTTCGTCCTGTTCGTTGTGTCCGAGTTTACGGAAACACACCATGTCGATCACCACATCGCGGTGAAACTGCATGCGGTAATCGAGCGCTATCTCTGTGACCAGCATCACCGCATCCGGGTCGTCCGCATTCACGTGAAATATCGGCGCATCTATCATCTTGGCCACATCGCTGCAATACTCGCTGGAGCGCGAATCGCGCTTGTCCGAAGCGGTAAAGCCGATCTGGTTGTTGATGATGATGTGCACCGTGCCGCCGGTGCGATAGCCGCGCGTCTGCGACATGGAAAGCGTCTCCATCACCACGCCTTGCCCCGCAAAAGCCGCATCACCGTGCAGCAGTATCGGCAACACCATATCGCCGGTCAGATCCTTCAGGCGATGCTGGCGCGCCCTGACCGAGCCTTCCACCACCGGATTGACGATCTCAAGATGGGAGGGATTGAAGGCCAGCGCCACATGCAGCGCCCCGCCCGGCGTGGCGATGTCGGCCGAAAACCCCTGATGGTATTTCACATCCCCCGAGGTCAGGTGCTCCGCGTGTATGCCTTCGAACTCGGCGAACAGCATGGAGGGCTGTTTGCCCAGAATGTTTACCAGTACATTCAATCGGCCGCGGTGCGCCATGCCGATCACGGCTTCCTTAACGCCTTGGGCTCCACACCTTTGCAGCAGATGATCTAGCAGCGGCACCAGCGTATCGCCTCCTTCGAGCGAGAAGCGCTTCTGACCGACGAATTTGGTGTGCAGATAGCGCTCCAGGGTCTCAGCCGCAGTCAACCGCCCTAAAATTCGCTTACGCTGTTCCGCGCTGTAACCTGCAACGCCGCGTACGCCTTCGAGCCGGTTCTGCATCCAGCGCTTTTGCTGCACATCGCTGATGTACATGTATTCCGCGCCTATGCTGCCGCAATAAGTCTGGCGCAGCAGCTGCAGTATTTCGCGCAACGTCAGGCGTGACGCACCCACCAGAGAGCCGGTCTCAAAGTGCGTCTCCATGTCCGATTCATCGAGGCCGTAATAGGCAGGATCCAGCTCCTGAACCACCGGCTTGGCATGGCGGTTCAAAGGATCGAGATTGGCAACGCGCATGCCCAAAAAACGGTGTGCGTTGATCATCTGAAGCACCTTGACCTGCTTGCGCTCGTGGTCCAGATCTGGCGCGGCAGCGGCCGCTTTGGACAAGGATTCAAAGGCGCGCTGTACCGGACTGTGCGGCTGTTCTTTCCCTTGCTTGTTCCAGGCCGGCAGCGTATCGAAAAACTCGCGCCACTCAGCGCTTATGCTGTCGCGATTTTGCAGGTATGCTTCGTACAGCTCCTCGACAAAAGGGGCCGCAAACAGCGCGGAGCTGTCCTGCATGGTTTTGTTGTAGTTATCGCTCACCGTTCATCCACTGGTAAAAAGTCGCGCCTTGTCGCGCCGATGTAAAGTTGACGGGGGCGACCGATCTTGCGGTCTGAAGCCGCCATCATTTCGTTCCATTGCGACACCCAGCCTATGGTGCGACCAACCGCAAAGATCACGGTGAACATATTGGTCGGAATGCCCAGCGCGCGCAGCACGATGCCGGAATAAAAGTCCACATTAGGATAGAGTTTACGCTCGATGAAATAAGGATCCTTGAGTGCGATCTGCTCCAGTTCCATCGCCAGTTTGAACAGTTTGTCGTTCTCCAGCCCCTGCTCTTTCAGAACCTCGTAACAGGTCTCCCGCATCACCGAGGCGCGCGGATCCATATTCTTGTAAACGCGGTGACCAAAGCCCATCAACAGACGCTTCTTGTCTTTGACGTCCTGCACGAACTGCGCGACGCGTGAACTGTCACCGATCTCTTCGAGCATATTCAAGGCCGCTTCGTTGGCGCCGCCGTGTGCCGGCCCCCACAGTGCTGCGATGCCCGATGCCATACAGGCGAAAGGATTTGCACCGCTTGAACCTGCCAGACGCACCGTCGAAGTGGAGGCATTCTGTTCGTGATCCGCATGCAGGATGAAGATGCGCTCCAGCGCTTTAACCAGCACCGGATTGGGCACATAGTCCTCGGCCGGAGTTGCAAACATCATGTACAAAAAGTTTTCCACGTAGCTGAATTTGTTCTTCGGATACATGAACGGATAACCGTTGTGGTATTTGTACGCCATCGCCGCGATGGTCGGCACTTTGCCCAGCAGACGCATCGCCGCAAGATCGCGGTGTTCCGGATTATTGATGTCGAGCGAGTCGTGATAGAAAGCCGACAGGGCACCCACCACACCCACCATCACCGCCATCGGATGTGCATCGCGACGGAAGCCGTTGAAAAACTTCATGATCTGGTCATGCACTATGGTGTGCGACTTGACCTTGTGTACGAATTCCTCTTTTTGCGTTGCATCCGGCAGGTGCCCTGCCAGCAGCAGGTAACATACTTCGAGAAAATCCGATTTTTCGGCAAGCTGCTCGATCGGATAGCCGCGGTAGTAAAGCAGCCCGGCATCGCCATCGATAAAGGTGATCTCGGAAGTGCAGCTTGCCGTGGAAAAGAAAGCGGGGTCATAGGTGAACACACCCAGTTTGACGAGATTGTGTATGTCGATCACATCCGGCCCGATCGTGCCCGACATGATGGGCAATTCTATGGTGCGCCCGTCATCCAGAGTCAGGGTTGCGACGCGTTTTTTCTGGCTAAGTTCTTTTTCCATCGGGCTTCCAATTCATAAGTTACTGTTTATAGCGAGTTAATTTTTAAAAGCAAGCTGTTTTGTGCATCGGTTTCGGCTTTGGTCTTGCCGGATATCAAATCCCAGAGCGGATTGTCTGCCATATCGAGCAACTCATCAAATGTTTGCCGCTCCGATTCAGTCAGTTTGGCGTAATACGTATCGACAAAACGCTCGAACAGGATATCGAGTTCGAGCAAACCGCGCCGGCAACGCCAGCGAACGCGCTGCAATAGTTCAGGATGCAGGATGCAGGATGCAGGATGCAACTCCTGCGCGCACGCTTCTGGTTCCTGATTCCTGAATCCTGTTTCCTGTTTCTTCATACCATGCGCTTGACCATCAGGTTTTTGATGTGACCAATCGCCTCGGTTGGATTGAGTTCCTTAGGGCAAACATCCACACAGTTCATGATGGTGTGGCAACGAAACAAACGGTACGGATCTTCCAGATCGTCCAGGCGCTCGGAAGTTGCCTGATCGCGCGTGTCCGCAATGAAGCGATAGGCTTGCAGCAGACCCGAGGGGCCGACAAACTTGTCCGGATTCCACCAGAAAGAAGGACAGGCCGTGGTGCAG
>CAYPIG010000098.1:0-5336 GCA_964410705.1 uncultured Gallionella sp. | reverse complement strand
CTCGCCGCGTCCGGTGTAGCCCAGCTTCTCGGTGGTGGTCGCCTTCACGTTCACCGCGCTCTTCTCGATGCGCAGATCGTCCGCGATATGCTCAACCATCTGGTGTATATGCGGTGCCATCTTAGGGGCTTGCGCGATAATGGTCGCGTCCACATTGCCGACCCTAAAACCTTGGGCGCGCACCAGATGCAACGTTTCGCGCAACAGGATACGGCTGTCGATATTTTTAAATTTGGCATCCGTATCGGAAAAATGCCGGCCTATATCGCCCAGTGCTGCCGCCCCTAACAGCGCATCACAGATCGCGTGCAGCAGCACATCGGCATCCGAATGACCGAGCAGGCCCTTCTCATAGGGAATATCCACCCCGCCTATGATCAACTTACGGCCTTCCACCAGCTGATGCACATCGAATCCCTGACCTATACGCATATTCTTTCCTTTAGCAGCAATTCCGCCATCAATAAATCCTGCGGGTACGTCACTTTAAAGTTGGTTGTATCGCCCGCCACCAACTTGGGCGAGAGGCCCATCGCCTCGATGGCAGAAGCCTCATCGGTCACGCTTTTGCACTGCTGCAGACCCTGCGCCAAAAGACCCGCCCGGAACATCTGCGGCGTCTGTGCCTGCCAGAGAAGTTCACGGTTTTCGGTTTTGCTGATGCGCTGTGCTGCGTCGGAACGCTTTAAGGTATCCGCCACCGGCACGGCCAGTATTCCGCCCACCGCATCGTCTTTTAATTCATCTATCAGTTTTAATAGATGCGCCTGAGCAAGGCACGGACGCGCCGCATCGTGAACCAGCATCCAGTCATCCGGCTCGACTTCGGAGGCCAACAGGCCGTTCAATACCGTATCGGCACGGGTCTCCCCGCCGCAATACAAAGGCTGCAACTTGTCACCGAACGCAGACCAGTCATAAGTATGGAACAAAGTGTCATCGGGTGAGAGCACCACGAATACCGTGGAGAGTCTCGCACAGTCGCACAGCGTCTTTAACGAGTGATGGATCATAGGCATCCCTGCCAGCGGCAGGTACTGCTTAGGGATGTCATTTCCCATGCGCGCGCCAAAACCTGCGGCCGGGACTAAGGCGTGAAATTCAGTCATGCAACACCCTGATACGCTGCGTGAGTTTGGGCAACAGATCGCGCGTGGCAATACGCATATCAAACTCCGATTGCAGATTGAGCCAGAAACGCGGATCCATCTGGAAATATACGCCCAGACGCAAGGCGGTGTCCGCCGTGATGGGGCGGCGACCATTCACAATGTCGCTGATCCGGCTGGGCGGCACATCAATGTCCGCGGCCACCTGGCGCGCGGTGATTTCCTTAGGCTTCATGAATTCTTCCAGCAGAATCTCGCCCGGATGAATTTCTTCAAGTATTTCACTCATGCGCCCTCCTAGTGATAATCAACAATTTCGACATCGTGCGCCCCGTCGGCTTTCCACACAAAACAAACCCGCCACTGATCGTTGATACGGATGCTGTGCTGTCCGTTCCTGTTGCCTGTAAGGCGCTCCAGCCGATTACCGGGTGGCACTTCCAACGCTTCCAACTGCATCGCAGCCTGCACCATCAGCAATTTTCGTCTGGCCACCCTTTCAATATTCTTGAAGCGAGCAACCGCATGACTGAAATACAGACTCTCGGTATCGGAACAGGCAAAGGACTGAATCATGCGGCGATATTATTCCAACATACAGATTCCGTCAAACAGAACTCAGCCATCCACAGCGGCAGAACCTACAGTGTGGTGCTTAAGGAGATACTGATTTATTCGTCAAGCCTGGCAGAAGAAAATACTGCAACGGCAGCGCAGGCGGCAAACTCCGCTATTCAGCTTGAAAAACTAGCCAGTGATATGCGTGCAACGGTAGGGAAATTTAGGTTGTAATCCTGTTTTCGAACTCAGTTTTTGTAGCCACCTAAGCGTCGATGCCGACCGATTTCGGCGCCGAATGTGACCTACACCACCAGTCGTCCGACCAGTTCAGACATATTCGAGTAATTAATCGGGGTCTGTCCTTCATCAAATTAAGCGTAGGCTGCAACACCGGGTTGGGTCGGAATAAACATATATTCGACGATGCTTTCGGATGCAGGTACGGACAGGCCATCTTCAAGTAAGCCCTCAAGGTGAAATTGAATCGCAGATAGTAGTTCATTTTCGGTTTCCCCTACTGTCGCACCAGTAGCAACGCAACCTGGCAAATCAGGGACATAACCAGAGAAATTGTTTCCCGCTTTTTCTATAACAATGGCATAGCGCATAATCATTAACCTTTCAAAGAAGCCTGCTTCAAAATACTGCCGAGGGTTCCCGGAGCCAGATCGTCACTTGGCTTTCCCGCTACAGTCACGCGCCCGGGTTTGACCGGATGTTTAAATTGGCGATGACTGCCACGAGTAGCAACGATAAACCAACCGTCTTTAGTGAGCAGCGTAAGTATTTCGTTGATTTTCATGCGGACGAGTGTACCACAGTATTTTTTTGACAGCGAAACGGGTCAGCTTCGGTTTTACTCTTCATTTTGGCGAGCTACCAAAACTATTGTGATGCTGACCCCTTTGAATTCCACGCTTGGCCGCAACGGTGAGGGACAACAGCAGGGCGGCATCGTCGTCGTAAACGGGGTACATGGTGAACCTTTGCAGAGTTAGCGTCCGTCCGGGTCGGACTTCAGGTCGAGAGTGTAATGGATGCGGGCCGGTTAAGGCGGGAATCCGGTAGCCTTTGCTACGGTTTCCATGGCCTGACGCAGTTGATGGCTGTTGCGACGCTGCCCCTTTATTTCTACCTATGCAACACACGTACTCATATTTTCAAGACTATTTAGTGAACAGGTGTATCTCTCGAATAGTGATGGGTAGGGGATGGCTGTTGCTGCTGCATGGCTGTGTCATTTCTTTTGGTAAATCAACTAGCCATTCGACTAAGGCAGCAAGCTGCCAAGTCGCTGGTTATCCCAAGGCGCAAAACCGATGGGGCGTTTCTTTTTGGATTCAGGCAGCGCCATCAATTCATGGATGGCCTCGAAGACTGCCTTGAATCGCACGTCGTATTTCTTTTCCAGTGTGTTGAGCTTGCGCGCGAGCTCGGCATTACTGAAAAGCATCTGCCGCAGGCGCACAAAGGCTCGCATGATTTCGATGTTGACCTGAATGGCGAATTCTTCAGCGTTCAGTTGAGACATGAGCTTATCCGGAAAACATTGCAAATTTCGCTCCACGGTCTGGGTTATTCACTTTTTGCAGAGTATCAGTTAACCATCCGCATAGATATTGGAGAATTCTTAGAGACAGATGAATTTTTCAGGTTGCGGATTTGCCGGTCGTCAAGGGCATCATCACCCGGAAATCACGCCCCCGAAATCATGTCCAGACGAACGCGGCGCGACGTTTCACTTATAATGCGCGGCTATTCGTCATAAGTCCCGCACCATGCTGCTCACATCCGCTCATTCCCGTCCACGTTATACCCGCCTTACCGGCTCTTCCGACGCGCTGGCCCTCGCTCAGTTTGCGGAAAAAAACGCCCCTCTGGTGGTGATTGCGGATAATGCGCATCAGGCGCAGCGCCTGGTCGAGGAAATCCCTTTTTTTGCGCCCAATTTGCGCGTACATCTGCTGCCCGACTGGGAGACGCTGCCCTATGACCATTTCTCGCCGCATCAGGACTTGATCTCGGAGCGTCTGGCCACCTTGCACCACGTTCGCAGCCAGTCCTGCGACGTGCTGGTGGTGCCGGTCACCACCGCGCTTTATCCGCTCTCACCCCCAGAATATCTGGCCGCCTTCACCTTCTTTATCAAGCGCGGCGAGAAGCTCAACCTGCCCGCGTTACGCGAGCAGATGAGCTTTGCCGGATACAGCCATGTGCAGCAGGTATTGTCCCCGGGCGAATATTGCATACGGGGCGGCATCATCGATCTGTTCGCAATGGGCAGTGTGCTGCCTTACCGCATCGATCTGTTCGATGACGAGATCGAGACCATTTCGACCTTCGACGTGGACACGCAGCGCACGCTTTATCCTGTACCGGAAATCCGATTACTGCCCGCGCGCGAATTTCCGCTGGACGAAAAAGGTCAGGCGAAATTCCGCCAGAGTTTCCGCGACCGTTTCGAGGGCGATCCTTCCAAGTCGCGCATCTACAAGGAGGTCAGCAAAGGCAACGCCCCTGCCGGGATCGAATACTATCTGCCGCTGTTCTTCGACAGGACCGCTACCCTGTTCGACTACCTGCCGAAAAAGGCCACCGTCTGTCTGCACGGCAATGTGGATGCGGCCATCGCGCAGTTCGGCATCGATGCCGCATCGCGCTATCAACTGTTAAGAGGCGATCCGCAACATCCGCTGCTGCCGCTATCCGATCTGTTCATGGATGCGGAAGCGTTTTTCATCGCACTGAAGGCATTTGCAAGGCTGGACATTATTCATGATGCCGACGGCGAAAATTTCACCGCCTGCGCCACCGCCGCGATTCCGAATATTGCGGTGAACCGCCATGCGGATATTCCGACCCGCAGCTTCGCGCAGTTTCTTGAAAGTTTTGCAGGACGCACGTTGCTTCTGGCGGACAGCCTGGGCCGTCGCGAGATCATGTCGGGCTACTTGCAGGAATACGGACTGAAGGCCGAATCCTGCGAGGACTACTCGGCTTTCATCAAGGGCAAGAGCCCGTTCATGCTCGGCATAGGTCCGCTGCAAAACGGCTTTTTATTGCCCGATGAACAGCTGGCGATCGTCACCGAAACCGAACTGTACGCATCAGCCCCGCGCAACCGCGCCGCCCGCACCGCCAAGAAGAGCAACGTCGAGGGCATGCTGCGCGACCTGTCCGAACTCAAGGTGGGCGACCCAGTGGTGCACGAACAGCACGGCATCGCGCGCTATCAGGGACTGGTAAACCTGGATCTAGGCGAGGGAGAAGGTGAATTTCTGCTGCTCGAATATGCAGGCTCGGATAAGTTATACGTGCCGGTATCGCAGTTGCACGTGATAGGCCGCTACAGCGGCGGCGCATCCGACACAGCCCCCTTGCACAAGCTGGGTTCCGGCGCATGGGACAAGGCAAAACGCCGCGCCATGCAGCAGGTGCGCGACACCGCAGCCGAACTGCTCAACATCTACGCGCAGCGCGCCACCCGAAAAGGGCACTCGTTCAAACTCAACCTGCGCGATTATGAAGAGTTTGCCGCAGGATTCGGTTTCGAGGAGACGCCCGACCAGGCATCCGCCATCAACGCCGTGATCGACGATCTGCAATCGGGAAAGCCGATGGACAGGCTGATCTGCGGCGATGTGGGGTTCGGCAAGACCGAAGTCG
>CAYPIG010000097.1:0-5900 GCA_964410705.1 uncultured Gallionella sp. | reverse complement strand
TGCACCAGTCGATCTGGAAAGACGGCAAGAACCTGTTCGCCGGCAACGGCTACGCCGGCCTGTCCGAAACCGCGCTGTATTACATCGGCGGTATCATCAAGCACGCCAAGGCACTGAACGCGATCACCAACCCCGGCACCAACTCCTACAAGCGTCTGGTTCCTCACTACGAAGCACCGACCAAGCTGGCCTATTCTGCAAAGAATCGTTCCGCTTCGATCCGTATTCCTCACGTAGCGAGCGACAAGGCACGCCGTATCGAGACTCGCTTCCCTGATCCTACAGCAAATCCATACCTGTGCTTTGCGGCACTGATGATGGCGGGTCTGGACGGTATCGCCAACAAGATCCACCCAGGCGATCCTGCTGACAAAAACCTGTACGATCTGCCACCTGAAGAAGATGCATTGATTCCAACCGTATGTACTTCTCTGGATGAAGCACTGGCAGCGCTGGACAAGGATCGCGAGTTCCTGACCCGTGGCGGCGTGTTCTCCAACGACTTCCTCGATGCTTACATCGCATTGAAGATGGACGAAGTTACACGCATGCGCATGACGACTCATCCTCTTGAGTTTGAAATGTACTACAGTATCTAATGCTGTTTGGCTGTGATCGAGAAACGGGGCCTGGTGCCCCGTTTTTTTTCGCTCGCAAAATCGTCAGCAACAATTTGTCACGGAAAGGCGCATGCCCTATACTCGTTCAGCTTTTTTGCCTGGAAAAATCATGAAACTAGGATTGTTGCTGTTGTGTTGGCTTCCCTTATCCGCTTTTGCCGATATCTATAAATCGGTCGACGCGGACGGGCATGTGACTTATTCGAGTGCGCCGATCAAAGGGGCCAAAAAGATAGTTCTGAGCGCCCCTTCCGCGCCTGTACAGTCTGATCGTCCCCGTGCGGCCAGTACGCCGCGGGATTTTCCCAAGGTGAACGAAGAAACCCAGAAGGGCCGAGACGGGTCGCGGCGCAAAATCCTGGAGGATGAACTCAAGGCGGAGGAAGAGTTGCTGAGTTCTGCTAAACAGAGCCTGCAGGTGGCCGAGGCGCACCGTCCAAGAGATGCCGACAGAGTTAAGGAGCTGACCAAACAGTTCGAACTGCATCAGGGGAATGTCGCGGCTCTTAAAACAGAACTGTCCAGACTGAAATAGGCATGCTTATTGCTTTATATCCGGCATGACTGAAAACCTGCATTTAACGCTGGAACATCTTGCCACCGCCGTTATCCTGATGGATGGGCAGTTGCGCGTCGCCTATCTGAACCCCGCAGCGGAAAATCTGTTCGAGATCAGCGGGAAGAGCCTGCTGGGCAACAGTCTGCAAACGGTGTTCGCCGATGGCGCGCAACTGGCACGGGCGATGCAGCGGGCCAGAGACACCCGGGTGAGTTGCATCGAGCACGATCTGATGCTCGCCACTCATGCGCACAACCGCTTGCACTTGCGGTGCACGGTGACGCCATTACCCGGTGTGCGTTTGCTGCTGGAATTTCACCCTATGGATCGGCCTCTGAAGCTGGCACGAGAAGAGCAGATGCAGGATCAGACTCAGGCCAGTCGTCTGCTGCTGCGCAACCTCGCGCATGAAATCAAAAATCCGCTGGGCGGCATAAGAGGGGCTGCGCAATTGTTGGAGCAGGAACTGGAGCGGCGCGAACTGTCCGAATACACCCAGGTGATCATACAGGAGGCGGACCGCTTGCGCGGCCTGATGGAGAAGCTGCTCACGCCCCAGGGCGGGAGTCGGCACAGTATGCTCAACATACACGAAGTTCTCGAACGGGTGCGCTCTCTGGTGCTGGCCGAAATGCCGGAGGACCTGAGCGTGATGCGAGATTATGACACCAGCTTGCCGTCGCTGATTGGTGACAAGGAGCAGCTGATACAGGTCGTGCTCAATATAGTGCGCAATGCCGCACAGGCCATGAAGGGCAGAGGGCGTATCACGCTGCGCACCCGCATCGCGCGCCAGGTGACTTTGTTCCGGCAGCGCCACCGCCTCGCCGTGATGGTGCAGATTATCGACGATGGCCCGGGCATCGCCCCGGAATTGCGCGACAAGATTTTCTATCCGCTGGTTTCAGGGCGCGCCGACGGGCATGGACTGGGTTTGACGCTGGCGCAGGATTTTATCAGCCAGCATCACGGCTCCATCGAGTTCGACAGCGAACCGGGGCGCACCTGCTTTACCGTGATGTTGCCCTTACAGGCGAGCCAGTAGCTTGTAGCTACAAGCTACAAGCTTTTCAAAAATAATATAGCGAAAGATTGGTAACCCTATGAAACCTGTCTGGATAATTGACGATGACCGTTCGATACGCTGGGTGCTGGAAAAATCTCTGGCGCGGGCTTCCATCGAATTTGAGAGTTTTGAGACTGCAGATGATGCGCTACGGGCATTGAACCACCAGACTCCTCAGGTGGTGGTCAGCGATATTCGCATGCCGGGGCGCTCGGGACTCGATTTCTTGCAGACCTTGCATCAGCGTCATCCTCAGATTCCGGTCATCATCATGACCGCCTATTCCGATCTTGAGAGTGCGGTGTCGGCCTTTCAGGGAGGGGCATTCGAATATCTGCCCAAGCCGTTCGATATCAATCACGCGGTCGATCTGATCCGCCGTGCCTTGGAGCAAAGCCGCCGTAAATCCGCTGAAACAGGGCAGATCGAGGCCGTGGCCGACATACTGGGTCATGCCCCGGCTATGCAGGAGGTGTTTCGCGCCATAGGGCGGCTGGCTCAGTCCAATGCGACCGTGCTGATCAACGGAGAGTCGGGAACCGGCAAGGAACTGGTGGCGCACGCGCTGCATCGCCACAGCCTGCGCTCAGATAAGCCCTTTATTGCGATAAATACTGCCGCCATTCCCAAAGATCTGCTCGAATCCGAGCTGTTCGGCCACGAGCGGGGCGCATTCACCGGGGCGGCCGCCACCCGCCACGGTCGATTCGAGCAGGCAGAAGGCGGCACGCTGTTTCTGGATGAAATCGGTGATATGCCCTCCGAGCTGCAAACCCGTTTGCTCCGCGTGCTCTCCGATGGCAATTACTACCGGGTGGGCGGGCATCAGCCGATCAAAGCCAATGTGCGCATCATTACCGCCACGCACCAGAATCTGGAAGAACGCGTCAGGCAGGGTTTGTTTCGGGAAGATCTGTTTCACCGCCTCAACGTGATACGTCTGCGTCTGCCTCCCTTGCGCGAACGGCGCGAGGACATTCCGCTTCTTGCCGGATATTTCCTGCAAAAAAGCGCGGTGCAGCTGGCGGTCGGGAAAAAGCAGTTCAGCGAGGCTGCGCTGCAGCATTTGAGCGGACAGGAGTTTCCGGGCAATGTGCGGCAGCTGGAAAATCTGTGTCACTGGCTGACGGTGATGACGCCCTCTCAGCAAGTCGAGATTGCCGATCTGCCGCCCGAATGGCGACAAACGCGGGAGATTGCCGGACAGGATGACTGGACTGGCGTGCTGGCGGATGCGGCGCGGGCAGCCTTACAGCGAGGCGATGAAGGGATCATGGATGTCTTCATGGCGCAATTCGAACGCACGATGATAGTTCAGGCGTTGGAGCATACTCATGGCCGGAGAATTGAGGCTGCGACCCTGCTGGGTATAGGACGCAATACCCTCACTCGCAAGATACAGGAGCTGGGTCTGGAGGAGGTGTGAAGCGCTGTTTTTGCGTACCGTGTGGTGCTCGTTCTACGATGCGGATAGCTAAGTTTTGCAAAATTTTCGATGAATTAGATTGAAGAAAGACGCTCCACTGTGTCGGGGTAGCGTTCAACCATACGAATCAAAATTGCTGCCTGAGCATTTGGGCTCGCTCGACCTTGCTCCCAGTTTTCCAATGTACGCTCGTTGGTGCGCAAATATCTCGCAAACACGGTTCTGGACAGGTGCAGTTTTTCCCGAATGGTCATCAATTCTGCCGGGGTAATGGATGGCGCAGGTTTCTTCTCGACTGCGTGCTGGCGCAGGGTGATCTTGCCCTCGCGTGCGGATTGCAGGGCATTGAAACCCTCTTTCAACTCATCAAACAAGTCGCGTTTCATTTTCTATTCCTTGTATCCAGTTCCGATTTAAGAAATTCCTTGAGGATTTTGCGCTGCGCAGCAGTCAGATCATCCATTTCATTTTTGTTGTATAGGGTGAATAGCCAAAACTGTCTTCCAGATAGCCACCAGAAGTAAATTACCCGCAGTCCGCCACGTTTGCCTTTGCCACGTTTTTCGTCGGCATGACGTACTTCGCGTAAACCACCGGTGCCTTCGATTACATCACCGGCTTCCGGGTTTTCCAACAGTTCTTTCTGAAGTCCACGAAAACTCTCGTCGTTCAGATAACTTTGTCGATGTCGCTCAAAGGGTGGCAATTCAATGAATGTAGCTTTCATGCGGAAAATCATACGCAACTTGCGTATGATGTGTCAAGTTTGTCGATATTGTTCCTGGAGTGAAGAAGAAACACTGAAGCACAAAACATCCCTCCAATATTCAGTATTACACGCAACAAAAAATGAATGCAGCGCAGCGCAAAGAATTTGAAGCTCAGCAAAATTGCAAACTCCAGGAATTTTTTATTTTGCAGTGCAACTCAGAGCTTTGAAAAATCTGCTGGATTCCCGCCTTTGCGGGAATGACGACGCGAATGCAATATTTTGGAGATTCAATGCTTCCCCTCAATTGTAATGTCCTCCTGCCATGCCCTGCGCTACGGGCTAGCGTGTAGTGTGCGGATTGACCGGCAGGCATTCCTGCATGAAAGGAACCGGACATTGGTGCTCTGGGCTAACAAGGAACTAATACCTTGGGTTGCCGAAAGGCCTGATTACAGGTAATATTCCAGCCCTTTCGCTTTTGTATTTGAGTACAGGTAGCAGGCTGGGCGGCGCGTGTCGTCTTTTTTTGCTTTAACAGCGTGTTGAATGGTGCATGATTTTCAACACCCAGATTGATTTGATTGAGGTACACCGTGGTTAATTTGCCGATGCAACAAGGTTTGTATGATCCGCGCCAGGAGCGCGATGCCTGCGGAGTGGGTTTCGTCGCCCATATCAAGGGGAAGAAAAGCCATGACATGGTCAGTCAGGGCTTGCAGATACTGGAAAATCTGACCCATCGCGGCGCGACCGGGGCGGATCCTTTGGCCGGTGACGGCGCCGGTATATTGTTGCAGATTCCCGATGCTTTTTTGCGCGCGCAATGCGCAGCGCTGGGCGTGGCGCTGCCCGAAGCCGGACGTTACGGCGTGGGCATGCTGTTTTTGCCGAAAGAAGCTGCAGCGCGTGCCGCGGCCGAACAGGTGATCGCCGAGAAGATTGCGGCGGAAGGTCAGTCTTTGCTGGGCTGGCGCGATGTGCCGGTTGACAGCTCGATACTGGGCGAGAGCGTAAAGCTGGTCGAACCGATGGTTCGCCAGGTATTTATCGGCAGCAATCTGAACGATGCGGATGCATTCGAGCGCAAACTGTTCGTGATCCGCAAGACCGCTGAGCATGCAGTCAAGGCTTTGACCGGCAATTTTTACATTCCTTCAATGTCTTCGCGCACCATCGTTTACAAGGGCATGCTGCTGGCCGATCAAGTCGGCAAGTATTACCCGGATCTGCAGGATGCGAGCCTGATCAGCGCGCTGGCACTGGTGCATCAGCGTTTCTCGACCAATACCTTCCCGAGCTGGGATTTGGCTCATCCTTTCCGCATGATTGCGCATAACGGCGAAATCAACACGGTGCGCGGCAACTACAACTGGATGCGCGCCCGTGAAGGCGTCATGAAATCCGCGGTACTCGGTGACGATCTGCAAAAACTGTATCCACTGATATTTGAAGGCCAGTCTGATACCGCAAGCTTCGACAATGCGCTGGAATTGCTGGTCATGGCTGGATATCCGATT
>CAYPIG010000096.1:0-5980 GCA_964410705.1 uncultured Gallionella sp. | reverse complement strand
CCAACCCGGACATCCTGCTGCTGGACGAGCCGACCAACAACCTGGACATCAACACCATACGCTGGCTGGAAAACATCCTCAACGCGCGCACCTGCACCATGGTGATCATCTCGCACGACCGGCATTTCTTGAACAGCGTGTGCACCCACATGTCCGATCTGGATTACGGCAAGATCACCACTTATCCCGGCAATTACGACGATTACATGCTCGCCTCCACCCAGGCGCGCGAACAGCAATCGGCGGACAACGCCAAGGCCAAGGAGAAGGTCGCCGAGCTCAGGGCTTTCGTGGCGCGCTTCTCGGCCAATGCCTCCAAGGCCAAGCAGGCGACTTCCCGTGCGCGCCAGATCGACAAGATCAAGATCGAGGACATCAAGCCTTCCAGCCGCCAGTATCCTTTCATCCGCTTCGAATACGACGACCGTGAAAAGCTGCACCGCACCGCAGTGGAGGTCGAGAATCTGTCCAAGGGTTTTGACCGTGTGCTGTTCTCCAACGTGAATCTCCGCGTCGATGCGGGCGAGAAGATCGCCATCATCGGACCCAACGGTATCGGCAAGACTACCCTGCTGCGCTGTCTGGTGGGAGATCTGGCGCCCGATTACGGCACCATCAAGTGGACCGAAAAGGCCAAGGTCGGCTACTACGCGCAGGACAGCTACAGCGAGTTCGCCGAAGACAAGATCATGACCGACTGGATGACCTACTGGCGCGGCCCGAATGATGACGATCAGACCGTGCGCGCCACGCTGGGCCGCTTGCTGTTCTCAGGAGACGATGCGCATAAGCCGGTAAAAGTGCTCTCGGGGGGTGAGAAGGGCCGATTGTTGTTCGGCAAACTGATGCTGCAGCGCAACAATGTGCTCCTGATGGACGAACCGACCAACCACATGGACATGGAATCCATCGAGGCGCTCAACACCGCGCTGCTCGAATACAAGGGCACCGTGGTGTTCGTCAGCCATGACCGCGAGTTCGTGTCTTCGCTTGCCACCCGAATCATCGAGATTTCGGCCAAGGGCGTGACCGACTACCACGGCACCTATGAAGAATATCTGCGCGATCAGGGCATGGCGGTCTGATCAGCTGAAGGCGCTTCATGGCGGTAATCGGCGTATTTGATTCCGGTGTCGGCGGACTGTCAGTACTGCAGCACATCCGGCACGTATTACCGGATGCCCGCCTGATTTATGTCGCCGATTCGGCCCATGTGCCCTACGGCGACAAGTCGGCGCACTATATCGAGCAGCGTTCACTGTCTCTCACCCGCTTTCTGATTTCTCAGGGTAGTGATGCCATCGTGATCGCCTGCAATACCGCTACCGCTGCGGCTGCCGCGGCTTTGCGGCGCGAATTTGCTATCCCCGTCATCGGCATGGAACCGGCCGTCAAACCGGCCGTCGCAGCGACTAAGACAGGCGTGGTTGGTGTGCTCGCGACCATAGGCACGCTGGAGAGCGCCCGATTTGCGGCGTTGCTGGAGCGTTATGCAGGCGAGGTGAAGATCGCAACTCAGGGCTGCCCGGGGCTGGTCGAACAGGTGGAGCTGGGCGATTTGCACGGCATCCGCACTCGCGAGCTCATCGAGCGCTACACTACCCCCTTGCTGGAGCGCGGTGCGGATACGCTGATTTTAGGCTGTACGCACTATCCCTTCCTGGCTCCGTTAATCCGCGAAATTGCAGGTGATAACGTTGCCCTGATAGACACCGGAGAGGCGGTCGCACGCCATTTGAAAAAGCGATTGCTGACCGAGCTGCCTGATCGTCCGGCATGTCGGGTTGAAACCCGACCTGCCGCAGAGTTCTTCACCAGCGGAGATGAAGCGCACGCCTCGCACATCATGTCGGTGCTGTGGGGCAGTACCGTTGAAGCTTGTCCGTTACCACTTGAATTTAACTAAATAACCGCGATGATAAAAATATTCTTTAAAATACTGCGCCTGATACTGACGCCCTTCGTGCTGTTGTGGGCCAGGCTTGCCCTTCCCAAGGGTATAGTACGTCCCGCCGAGCTTCAGAAACAGGTTGACCGTGACTGCGAAAAACTGGCGCTTTACCAGTTCAACACCTGCCCGTTCTGCATCAAGGTGCGCCACGAAATGGCCAGACTGTCTTTGCCCATCGCCTTGCGCGATGCGCAGCACGAATACCGCGCCGACTTGCTGGCCGGTGGCGGAAAAATCCAGACGCCTTGTTTGCGCATCACCGATGAACGAGGTGAGGTACAGTGGCTGTACGAATCCGGCGATATCATCGGCTATCTGCAGCAACGTTTTTCGTCGACCGCCTGAACCTTGCCGAGCATCCGATTGTGGAGAGAGCGATAAAATCCGAGCATCAACGATGAAAGACTGCAAATGACCCGCCATTACACACTGACCATTTCCTGCCCCGACAGAGCCGGCATCATCGCCGCAGTGACGGGATTTATCGCTCAGCATGGCGGCTTTATCGTCGAGGCGAGCTATCACACCGAGCAGGAATCTCAGCAGTTTTTTATGAGGCAAGAGATACGCGCCGACTCACTGCCGTTTGATGCCGCCGAATTTGGCCTGCGCTTCGCGCCGCTGGCTCAGGAATTCAACATGCGCTGGCAGCTGGCTGATTCCGCACAAAACAAGCGTCTGGTGGTGCTGGTAAGTAAACAAGACCACTGTCTGGACGATTTGCTGCACCGCTGGCGCAGCGGCGAATTGCAAGTGGACATTCCCTGCGTGATCTCAAATCACGAAGATCTGAGAAGCTTCGTCGAATGGCACAAGATCCCCTTCATCCATGTAGACATGAAAGACAAGGCCGCCGCATTCGAGCGCATCGCATCGCTGTTCGACGAATATCGGGGCGACACCATGGTGCTGGCGAGGTTTATGCAGATATTGCCGCCGTTTCTTTGCCAGCGATATCCGGGCCGCATCATCAACATCCACCACAGCTTTTTGCCTTCGTTTGTGGGGGCTAAACCTTATCATCAGGCCTATCTGCGCGGCGTGAAACTGATAGGCGCGACCTGCCATTACGTCACCGATGAACTGGACGCGGGGCCCATCATCGAACAGGATACGGTGCGTATCGATCACGGCGACACGGTGGATGATCTGGTGCGCTACGGGCGGGACATCGAGAAGACGGTGCTGTCGCGCGGTCTGCGCTACCACGTCGAAGACCGCGTCCTGGTGTGCGGCAACAAGACCATAGTATTCAAATAGATCGTCGCCGCTGACCTCTGATCCATGTCCTTCGGGGTATGATCAGCTCTGCACCCAGGGCAGTCCCGCTTCGCGCCAGCCGTTCACCGTGCTGCGATGTTCGCTGGTGTTTTTATCGCCTTCGAAGCCGTCCAGTATGTTGTAGCAGTCGCGGTATCCGGCACCCATCGCAGCAACGGCGGCGGCATGCGAGCGTGCGCCGCTGCGGCAGATGAAGAGCACCAGCGCTTCCTTGTCTACCTGTTGTTCCAGCGAAACGGAAAAATTCGGATTTGGCTTCATGCCAGGATAAGTCATCCACTCGATCTCGACGGCATTGGGGATGCGCCCTACCCAGTCCAGTTCGGCGCGGCAGCGCACATCGACCAGTTTTGCGCCCGGTGCGGATTGCAGTATCTCAAAGGCTTCGTCCGGATACAGAGCGCCTTCATAAGGCAGATTTTTGTCTTTTGCGCGCTGTTGGGCGGCTTGCAAGATGGCGGTAATTTTTCCCATGATGTTTCTTCCTGTTTCAGTTTAATAAATCATGCGCTATGCTGCGCGTCACAGCCGCATACTAGCCCAACCGAAATGAAAAATCACACGCATCATACACATACGGACAAAGAGGTTTTTGAACCCGCCAACCCCGAACGTTTCGCCGCAGCGCAAAAAAGCACCTGGGTGAGCATCGTAATCAATCTGTTTCTGACGCTGTTTCAGGTGGTCGGCGGCTTTTTCGCACACTCTCAGGCGCTGATGGCCGACGGTCTGCATTCCCTATCCGATCTGCTGTCTGACGTGCTGGTGCTCTACGCCAACCGGCATGGCAACCGGCATGCCGATGAAAAACATCCTTACGGGCATGCGCGGGTGGAAACTGCGGCCACGCTGATCCTGGGCGTATTTCTGGCAGCTCTTGGTGTGGGGCTGCTGGTTGCGGCGGCCATGAGATTGCAGCATCCGGGCACCTTGCAGGCGGTCAGTCCGCTGGGGCTTGCGATTGCCGTACTGGCGCTGGTTGCCAAGGAGGGTATGTTCCGCTACATGCTGGCGGTGGCCCTGAGGGTGCGTTCTCAGATGCTGGTGGCCAATGCCTGGCATGCAAGATCGGATGCAGCCTCGTCGCTGGTGGTCGTGGTCGGTATTATCGGCAACCTGCTGGGTTACACTTTCCTCGATCTGGTAGCGGCGGCGGTAGTGGGGGTCATGATCGCGCATATGGGTGGCAAGCTGGCACTCGAAGCGCTGTCGGAGCTGATCGATACGGGGCTAGATGCAGAAGAAGTCGAAGCGATCAGACAAACGCTGCTCAAGACGCACGGCGTGCTGGGTCTGCACGATTTGCGCACCCGTAAGATGGCCGACAATGCGCTGGTGGATGCGCATATACTGGTCGATCCCAGAATCAGCGTCTCGGAAGGCCATTACATTGCAGAGACGGCGCGCCATGCCGTACTTAAGAACCATCACGTGCTGGATGTGATGGTGCACATCGATCCGGAAGACGACATGCAGGCCGGTCACAATGCAAAACTGCCGGGTCGCCCTGTTTTGATGGCGATGCTCGCTCAGCGGCTGGGGGATGAGAGCCTGCTCGACAACCGCGTGGTGTTTCACTACCTCGAAGGGCGTGTCGACGTCGAACTGTATCTGCCCGCAGAGGCGCACGGGCGGGCAAGGGAGTTGCAGATGCGGTGCAACGAGGTGGTGTGCGGCGATCCGCTGTTTCGCGCCATTTACATTCATCAGGCTGCGCACTGATCTGGAGCATGCGCGCACCGGTTTGGTGCGATTTATTTTTGTGTTTCAATGCAGGCTTATGGCACAATGCCGCCTTGACATGCAGAATGGATAGGTACGCTTTCTGTATATGATATTTCGGGTAGTAGTTCACTGTTTGATTGATACTTTGGGAGAGAGTTATGTCGTTGTCGGTAAATGATGTATTGCAAATGATTAAGGATCACGACGTCAAGTTCGTGGATTTCCGTTTTACCGATACACGCGGTAAAGAGCAGCATGTATCCGTTCCTGCCAAATACGTCGGCATGGACAAGTTTGAAGAAGGTCATGCATTTGACGGTTCATCGATCGCAGGCTGGAAGGGTATTCAGGCATCCGACATGCTGTTGATGCCGGATCCTGCAACGGCTTACCTCGATCCGTTCACCGACGACGTTACCCTGATCATCACCTGCGACGTGGTAGAGCCTACCGACGGCAAGGGTTACGACCGCGATCCGCGTTCCATCGCCAAGCGCGCTGAGGCTTACCTGCAATCCTCCGGCGTGGGCGACACTGCTTACTTCGGTCCTGAGCCTGAATTCTTCATCTTTGATTCGGTAAACTGGAAGATCGACATGTCCGGTTGTTCGGTCAAGATCCACTCCGAAGAAGCGGCATGGTCTTCCGATGAGAAGTACGACAGTGGCAACACCGGTCACCGTCCAGTGGTCAAAGGCGGTTACTTCCCGGTTCCTCCGGTCGACAGCCTGAACGACATCCGCGCCGCGATGTGTCTGATTCTGGAAGACATCGGCATCGAAGTCGAAGTGCATCACCACGAAGTGGCAACTGCCGGTCAGTGCGAAATCGGTACCAAGTTCGACACTCTGGTGCGTCGCGCCGATCAGACTCAGGCTCTGAAATACGTGGTACACAACGTAGCTCACCAGCACGGCAAGACTGCAACTTTCATGCCTAAGCCTATCGTTGGCGACAACGGCTCCGGTATGCACGTGCACCAGTCGATCTGGAAAGACGGCAAGAACCTGTTCGCCGGCAACG
>CAYPIG010000095.1:0-6777 GCA_964410705.1 uncultured Gallionella sp. | reverse complement strand
CGGCCAGTACTTGAAACTCGATATGACGCGGATTTTCGAGATACTTTTCCATGTACACGGTAGGATTGTTGAAAGCGGCCTGCGCTTCGGCCTTGGTCATGGTGACCGCGCCCAGCAGCGCAGCTTCGGTGTGAACCACGCGCATGCCGCGCCCGCCGCCGCCGCCCGATGCCTTGATGATCACAGGGTAGCCAATAGTGCGGGCAATCTTGATGATTTCGGCGGGATTGTCAGGCAGTGCGCCTTCCACGCCAGGCACACAGGGTACGCCGGCTTTTTTCATGGCGATCTTGGCGCTGACCTTGTCGCCCATCAGGCGGATAGTTTCGGCGCGCGGGCCTATGAATACGAAACCGCATTTTTCCACGCGCTCGGAAAAGTCGGCGTTTTCAGACAGAAAACCGTAGCCCGGATGTATCGCCTGCGCATCGGTGACTTCCGCTGCGCTGATGATGGCGGGGATGTTCAGGTAGCTGAGGTTGGACGGGGCAGGTCCGATACAGACGGACTCATCGGCCAGCTTCACGTACTTGGCATCTGCATCGGCTTCAGAGTGCACGACGACCGTCTTAATGCCCATTTCGCGGCAGGCGCGCTGGATACGCAGGGCGATTTCACCGCGATTGGCGATCAGAATTTTTTCAAACATGTGAGGTCTCCGCTGTGAAATCGCCCTTGCGGCCAAAGGCCGCGGTGCAATTTGGCGCTGCGCCGTCATTCGACGACTTGTCACCGCGATTGGCGATCAGAATTTTTTCAAACATGTGTATGCTCCGAATATATTGGAGTGGTATTCCGCCTTGTTGCGCGGACACTCCATGACGGGATTAGCCGATGACAAACAGAGGCTGGCCAAATTCAACCGGCTGGCCGTTTTCAACCAGTATGGCCTTGATTACGCCGGTGTGATCCGCATCGATTTCGTTGAGCAATTTCATCGCTTCTATGATGCACAGGGTGTCGCCGCTGTTCACGGTTTGTCCGATATCGACAAACTGCTTGGAGCCTGGCGAAGGAGAGCGGTAGAAGGTGCCGACCATGGGCGATTTTACGATATGGCCTTCTTCCGCGGCAGGTGCTGCAGGTACCGGTGCCGCGATCGGAAGTGCGTCGGCTACAACGGGAGCTGCCACGAATTGCTGTTGAGGAGCTGGCGCATACATTTGCTGTCCGGCGGCAACGGTGCGCGTAATGCGTACGCGCTCTTCACCCTCGCTGATTTCGAGTTCGGCAATGCCGGATGCTTCAACCAGTTCAATCAGTGTTTTTAGTTTGCGTAAATCCATAATATCCTCCTTGCTTAGTTTTTATAGTTCAGCGCACAGTGCACTGCGTATTCATATCCTGCGGCACCCAGTCCGCAGATCACACCTACTGCTAAATCGGAAAAAAACGACTCGCGGCGAAAGGCTTCCCGCGCATGTACATTGGACAGGTGTATTTCGATGAAAGGAATGGCAACCGCTGCCAGCGCATCGCGCAACGCCACGCTGGTATGGGTAAAAGCGGCAGGATTGATCACGATAAACCTTGTGCCATCCGTGCGGGCCTGGTGTATGCGATCTATCAGTTCGGCCTCTGAATTGCTTTGGAAGCACGACAGGGTAGCGCCCTCCTTGTCGGCTAATTCGATTAAATTCGCGTTAATTTCGGCTAAAGTGGTGCTTCCGTATACACCCGGTTCTCGGGTGCCGAGCAGGTTCAGGTTGGGGCCGTGAAGTACTAGAATTGCTTTCATGTTCGCAGTTTGCCGTAAATTCGGGGTAATTGTCTACATTTTTTACAAAGATAATCTAAAAACGTTATAGCCCTGCCCGTTTCAGCGTGTTGAGGAATTGCTCGGTATCCTGATAACCTACGACCCTGTAATCGCTCATCTCCTGCTTGTTTGCGTCAAAAAACAGGATGCCGGGAGGGCCGTACAGACCGAATTTTTTCAGCAATTCCTTATCTGAAGCGCTGTTGGCGGTGACATCTGCCTGCAACACGACAGCGTTTCTGAGTCTTTGTTGCACCTGAGCATCTGCAAAGGTAAATCTTTCCATTTCCTTGCAGGAGACGCACCAGTCGGCATAAAAATCCAGCATGACGATTTTGCCCTTGGCCTGGGTTAATTTTTCATCGAGTTCATTCAGATCTCTGATGCGCGTAAATGTCTGGCCTGATGGAGTTTCGGCCCTACACGCGGAGCATACCGAGTCCAGCGGCCGCAACATGTCACGCGCGCCGGACAGTGCACCTATCAGATAGGCGATGCCGAGCAGCAGGGCGAGCAGTCCTATTCCTTTCATGAACTTGTGTATGCCTTTTGCGTTATGTGGCAGACTTTCCATGACACGTAAATAGCTTGCGGACAAGACCAGCAATATTCCCCATAGCAGCATTTGAACCGATGCGGAGAGCAGCGGTTGTATGATCCAGATCGCCAGTCCCAGCAGCAATACCCCGAAAAATCGCTTGACCCCTTCCATCCAGGCGCCAGCCTTGGGCAGCAAGACTCCCGCAGAAGTGCCGATCAACAGCAGCGGCGCGCCCATGCCCATCGCCAGTGCAAACAGCGCAACCCCGCCTAAAACGGCATCGTGAGTCTGACCGATGTATAGCAGGGCTCCTGCCAGCGGTGCGGCTACGCAAGGACCCATGATGATGGCGGATAAGGCCCCCATCAGAAAAACCCCGGACAGATGACCTCCATGTAATTGATTGCTGGTCTGGCTCAAACGGCTCTGCCAGCTGCTGGGCAGTTGCAGATCGTAAAAGCCGAACATGGAAAGAGACAACACCACAAATATTGCGGCGAAGCTGCCCAGCACCCAGGGCGTTTGCAGTGCATTTGAAATCAGATCGCCGGACAGTCCTGCGGCGATGCCAGCCGCCGCATAGGTGATAGCCATGCCCAGCACATAGGACAGAGAAAGGATAAATGCGTGCATCTTGGTGATCTTGTGGCCGCGGCCCACGATGATGCCGGACAAAATCGGTATCATGGGAAACACGCAGGGCGTCAGTGCCAGCAGCAATCCCGCGCCAAAGAAGAAGGAGATGATCAGCCAGAAACTTCCGGCTTTAAACAGAGCCGCTATTTTTGAGTTCTCGGTCGGGGGCTGTTGAGCGTCGGTTGTTTTTTGCAGGCCGCTTTGGGCTGCTTGTTTGTGTCGGCTCAGATCGATTTGCAGCACCTTATCCTGGCTCGGATAGCATAATCCCTGCTCGCTGCAGCCCTGATAGGACGCGTTGAGCTCCAGTGTGGATGTGTTTTCCTTGAGCTTGATCTGGACTTGAAACGGGTGGTGAAAAACGCGGGTTTCCCCGAAGTTTGGGTCGTGCTTGAGCTCACCTTCCGGCAGACTGATAGAGGCGATCCTGCCTTCGGCCGCGGTGAATGCGACCTTGTCTCGGTACAGATAATAGCCCGGCGTAATTCTGAAATTGACCTGCAGTGTCTGTGCATCGCGCACCTCAACCTCCAGCCCGAAGGCCTGATCGGGCGGCAGGAAAACGGCTTTGCCGCCCAGTGCCGGTAATTTGTCGAGCAAGCTGTTTGAAAAGCTGGCGGGTGAGATAAAGCAAAGCAGAAACAATAGGACAAAACGCATGTTCATTCCTCGCAAAGAGTGGTTTCGAGCTTCACCCATTCCAGATAGGCGGGTAGACCCGCCGATACAGGGAGTGCGATGATCTCGGGAAGTTCGTAGGGGTGGTGGGTGCGTATCAGCGCCTCTACGCGCGGGTAAGCTTTGCGCGTGGTTTTAATCAGCAGCGGCATTTCGCAGGTTTGTTCTATTTTCCCCTGCCAGCAATAGATGGAGTGGCACGGGGCGAGCTGGTTTACGCAGGCGGCAGCCTTTGATTCGACCAGATAGCGTGCAAGGTGCTCTGCCGATGCCGCGTCGGGTAAATTGGTCATGACCAGCAGCACATCGTTCATCATATTGAAAAACGTAATCCCAGTTGCAGAAATTCATCCCAAACATCGCCGGATCGCAAGCCTTTGATCGTTTTGTCCAGACGGGCGGCATGGAGGAGGGCGCGCTCTATATGCTCCGGTTTCAAGCGGCGAGCAGCGCGTTCTATCATGCTCTGTTTGTCGCGTCGCACCCTCGCATCCCTCATGGCATCGCGCAGGTTGCCGCCGTTTTGCATGGCGTACAGCAGCTTTCCCAGCGTGCGGATTTCTTCACTGACGGCCCAGAGTATCAGTACCGTAGCGGTTCCCTCCGCGCGCAGGCCGTCCAGTATATGCGCAAAGCGTGCGGCATCCCCGCTTAGCATCGCTTCGGACAGCTTGAAAATATCGTAGCGGGCAACATCCATCACCGATTCCTTGACCTGTTCGAAGCCAAGCTCGCCCGCGGGGAACAGCAGTCCCAGCTTCTGTATTTCCTGAAAGGCGGCAAGCAGATTTCCCTCGCAGCGATCGGCCAGAAAATCCAGCGTCGCAGCATCGGTTGATTGCTGCTGGCGGCCAAGGCGCAGCGCCAGCCATTGCGGCAACTGGCTGCGGGGAATATCGTCTGCGCAGATCATCACGCCGCTGCGTTCCAGCGCGCTGAACCACTGGGTTTTCTGCACAGTCCAGTCCAGTTTGGGCAGGGTGATCAGGGTCAAAACCTCGTCGCTCATGGCGGCGACATGGTTTTGCAGCGCAATTCCTCCCTCGGTGCCCGGTTTCCCGGAAGGAATGCGCAGATCCACTATTTTCCGTTCCGCAAAAAGAGACAGGCTGCGGGTGCAGTTTTTCAACTCATCCCATTTGAAATGCTGCTCGGCAGTCAGGATGTCGCGCTCGGTGTAACCTGCGCGGCGTGCGGCCGCACGGATGCTGTCGGTCGCCTCATTGACCAGCAGCGGAGCATCGCCGTAAACCACATAAAGCGGCTTGAGTCCTGAACTCAGATGGCCCGGCAGCGATTCGCAGCTCAATTGCATTATTTTGCGGGCCGGGGTTTTGCGTGGCTCAGGCGGCGCAAGATCTGCTGCACCATGTCCGAGCGCATGTTCTGATAGAGGAGCGTTTCTTCGGATTCCTTGACCAGAATCTGTGCGTCGTCATAAGAAAAATCGCGGCTGGTCGTAAGCTCGGCAGCGGGCAGCCATTCGCGTTGATTCTTGTCGTAAGCCCGCAATGACAGGCGATAGCGCAGCTGATATTCGCTCACCCGTCCGCTGCCGCCCAGAGTCAGTATCTGCTTTTCCGGATATTCCGATGCGATGTTCAAAATCACATCGGCCTCGTCGCTCTTCTCAGTCAGCTGCACGTGATTGGCTTTAAGGCTGCTCTTTAATTCGGCGATCAGCAGCGAAGGCGCAGCCTCAATATACAGCGCATTAAAAGGCATGTGCGCCTCGCCCCGCAGGTGAAAACCGCAGGCCGCCAGAAATATCGTAAGGGCAAACGCTAAAGCAATTTTCATGCAGCCTCCTAGGCGACGATGTTGATTAAACGACCCGGTACCACGATGATTTTTTTGGGCGCAGCGCCCGCCAGCTGTTTTTGCACCGCCTCGTGGGACAGCGCCAGTTGTTCTATCTGTTCACGCGCCGCGTCCTTGGCGACCGTCACGCTGCCGCGCAGTTTGCCGTTGATCTGTATCATCAGCTCAACCTCGTTCTGCACCAGCGCGCTCTGATCAACACCCGGGTATGACTGATCCAGCATGTCGCAACCCGGCCGCAATTCTGTCCACAAGCTCTGGCAGATATGAGGCACGATGGGGCACAGCATCAGCACGATGGCTTCCAGTGTTTCCTGAACGACGGCGCGCCCTTCGGGTGTGGCATCGCTGAATTTTGCCAGCGCATTGAGCAGTTCCATGTTGGCCGCGATGGCGGTATTGAAGGTCTTGCGCCGACCGATGTCGTCGTCAACCTTCTGTATGGTTTGATGCAGTTGGCGCCGCAAAGCGCGGGCATCGGCGCTCAATTCTCCGCTCTGGTATGCCGCGACCACGCCTTGTTCGACGTGATCATGCGCGGCTTTCCAGACGCGTTTGAGGAAGCGGAACGCGCCTTCCACTCCCGTGTCGGACCATTCGAGCGACTGTTCGGGGGGCGCTGCGAACATCATGAACAATCGAGCGGTGTCGGCACCGTATTCATCTATGATGGCCTGCGGATCGACGCCGTTGTTTTTGGATTTCGACATCTTTTCGGTGCCGCCTATGATCACAGGCTGGCCGTCCGCCCGCAAGCTTGCGCCCACGGGACGCCCTCGCTCATCGCTCACTACATCCACTTCCGCCGGATTGATCCACAGCTTCTTGCCGTTATCGGCAAGACGGTAGAAAGTCGGCGCGATCACCATCCCTTGGGTGATCAGGTTTTTGAACGGCTCATTTAAGGGGTTGGGTGCGCGCAGCACATCGTTTGCTCTCTCTCCCTCCGGGAGAGAGTTGGAGTGAGGGGGGGGGGTCGCCGCGCCGCCACCGAACACGCCCACATCGCGCATCATTTTCTGGAAGAAGCGCGCATACAAGAGGTGCAAGATCGCATGTTCAATGCCGCCTATGTATTGATCCACCGGCAGCCAGTGATTAGCGCGTTCATCGACCAGGCCCGTGCTGCAACCGGGGCTGGTGTAACGTGCGTAATACCAGGAAGACTCCACGAAGGTGTCCATGGTGTCGGTCTCGCGGCGTGCGGCAGCGCCGCATTTTGGGCAGCTCGTTTCATAAAACTCCGGCATTTTGGCAAGCGGGGAGCCTGCGCCATCCGGCACTACGTCCTCGGGCAATACCCCCGTAAGCTGTTCCCCCGGCCCCGGCACGTCGCCGCATG
>CAYPIG010000094.1:0-7118 GCA_964410705.1 uncultured Gallionella sp. | reverse complement strand
CAACAAGATCGGCACTTATCTGAAAGCGCTGGCCGCCATGGACAATGGCGTGCCGTTCTATGTTGCGATGCCCGTTTCGACGCTGGACTGGACGATAGACGATGGCGTGAAACAAATTCCGATAGAGGAGCGTGGGCAGGAAGAGGTGACGCATATCTCAGGGCTATGCGACGACGGGCAGGTGCGCCTCGTGCAAGTCACGCCCCAAGGCAGTAAAGCCGCCAACTATGGATTCGATGTCACCCCCGCGCGTCTGGTGACGGGACTGATCACCGAGCGGGGACTGGTGGCGGCGAACGCTGGCGCAATCCGAACTGCACTTGCCGATTGAGGAGAGTAAATGAACGAACTTCGCACCGAACTTGTACGGATCACAAAAAAACTGGATGAGCTGGGGCTGAGTCACGGCACTTCGGGAAACCTGAGTGTGCGCTGCGATGGCGGATTTTTGATTACTCCATCGGGTTTTGGCGCGGATGGGCTGACTGAAGACGATATCGTCTTCGTGCATCTGTCGGGTGTATCGATGGGGCGCTGGCAGCCTTCCAGTGAGTGGCTGTTCCACCGCGATATCTATGTCGAACGGCCCGAGCTCAATGCGATTGTGCACACCCATTCGAATGCGGCAACCACGCTTGCTTGTCTGCGCCGGGATATTCCTCCGTTTCACTACATGCTGGCGCTGCTGGGGGGGGATAGTCTGCGCTGTGCAACTTACGCCACCTTTGGCACGCAAGAGTTGTCGGATCATGCGCTGATCGCGATGAAAGACCGCAAGGCCTGTCTCTTGGCTAACCACGGCATGATCGCGGCAGGCAAGAATCTTTCCGATGCGTATAAAAATACCGTCGAAGTTGAGAATCTGAGCGAGCTTTATCTGCGCGCGCTGGCAGTCGGCGAACCGGTGCTGCTGACCGAGGCTGAGTTTGCCGATGCCATCCGGCAGTTTGCCGGTTACGGCAAGCCGAGAACCTGATTATTAGCCGCTCAATACAGCCGTCTGCATTTTTAACGTGAAACTCGCGTAGCGACGTACCGTACCCCTCGCCCTTTGGGAGAGGGGGAACGGGGGTGAGGGAACGGGCATGGCGGGTTTGCGAGTTATTGCCCGCAGGGCAATATCCCTGCGACAATCAATTCATTATCAGGGGTGTTCACTTTTTCCATGCCCGTTAGATTAAACTGGCATTACCTTTAGGATAGGAAATTTGCAATGCCGGTAATCTGGAGTACACCCTTAGTCATCCTGTCGCTGTTGGTTGCGATGATAGGTTCGTTCACCGCATTGACCCATGCCCAGCGCATGCGGGAGGGTGAGGGACGCTGTTCGTGGATCTGGCTGCTGACCGGCGGTCTGACGCTGGGGATGGCGATCTGGACCACGCATTTCATCGGTATGCTGGCTTTTCATCTGCCGGTCCCCGTTTCATATGATCTGCCCTTGACGCTGGTCTCCTTGCTGCCTGCGATTGCGGCTTCGCTGCTGGGATTTTACCTGTTGTGCACGCCTGCATCCAGGCTGGAGAGACTGGCGGGCGGCAGCGTGCTGATGGGGCTGGGTATCAGTGCTATGCACTACACCGGCATGAGCGCGCTCAACATGTCGCTGCCTGTCGTTTATTCCTGGCCCATCGTTGCGCTCTCCGTGTTGATCGCGATCCTGGCAGCGCTGGGCGCATTGCTGATCGTGTATGCCAGCGAAAAGAATGCACGTAATTTCCTGTTGCGCTACGGTGCAGGCGGCGTGATCATGGGATTGGCCATCGCCGGGATGCACTACACCGCGATGTCGGCCGCACAGTTTCCCGCAGGCAGCATCTGCCTTACTGGCGCGTCGCGTATCGAACCTGACATCCTGGCGGTGCTGGTGTCGATGGGTGCGCTGTTCCTGTTTGCAGGCGGAATGCTTGCAACCTTGTTCGACCGGCGCACGGCCTGGCAAAAGCAAAAGGCGCTGGAGCAGTTGCAGATTGTGTATGCGGAGTCCGAGCGGCGCGCGTTGAGGGTTGCCGAAGAAATGACCCATGAGTTGAGCGCCAGCCGCAGCATGCTTAGCTACATTCTGGACACCGTGCCGCAATCCATCTTCTGGAAGGATCTCAACAGTGTGTATCTCGGCTGCAATAAGACGTTTGCCAGGGATGCGGGGCTGAGTAATCCGGCCGAGATCGTCGGCAAGACGGATTTCGATCTGCCCTGGACGCGTGCAGAGTCCGAAGCCTACCGCGCCGATGACAGGCACGTCATCAGCAGCAACACGCCTAAGACGCATATCATCGAACGGCAACGCAATGCCGATGGGATGGACACCTGGCTGGACACCAGCAAGGTGCCGCTGATGAATGGCGAGGTGTTCGGTGTGCTGGGCGTCTATGAGAATATCACCGAGCGCATGCGCTCCCAGATTGAGTTGCATGATAGTGAAGAACGCAACCGCCTGATTCTGGATGAATCCATGGATGCCGTGATCAGCGCCGATCAGGAAGGGCGGGTGATCGCCTGGAACAAGGAAGCTGTCCGCATGTTCGGTTACAGCGCCGATCAGGCAATCGGTCAGTTTTTGTCGGAACTCATCGTGCCGACCCAGCACCGCGAGGCGCACAATCAGGGTATGCAGCGCTTTGTTAATACCGGAAAGGCCTCTATCATCGGTCGTCGCGTCGAGATAACCGGCATGCGCGCCGATGGTTCTGAATTTCCCATCGAGCTTGCCATCGCAGCCACGAAGGCAAAGGCAGGCTATATATTCAATGCCTTTGTGCGCGACATCACCGAGCGCAAGCGGAACGAAGAGGTATTGCGTATTGCGGCGGCCACCTTTGAGACGCAGGAGGCGATCCTGATCACCGATCCTGAATCGACGATACTGCGCGTCAATCAGGCTTTTCAGGAGATTACCGGCTACAGCGCGGAAGAGGCGGTCGGACAAAATCCGCGCATGCTGCAGTCTGGACGGCACAATCGCGCTTTTTATCAGGCGATGTGGGCTGAACTGACCGAAACCGGGAAATGGTCAGGCGAGATATGGGATAAGCGCAAGAATGGCGATATCTACCCTAAGGATCTGACCATCACGGCAATTTACGATGATCATCATCAGGTGACGAATTATGTGGCGCTGTTCACCGATATCAGCCAGAGAAAAGAGTCGGAGCACAAGATACACCAGCTGGCTTTCTATGATCCGCTGACCCAGTTGGCAAACCGCCGTCTGTTGCTTGACAGGCTGCAGCAGGCGATGTCGGCCAGTCTGCGCAGTGACCACCATGGCGCCGTGTTGTTTCTGGATCTGGATCACTTCAAGACCATCAACGACACGCAAGGTCATGCCGTGGGGGACTTGCTGCTGATTGAAGTCGCGACCCGCCTGCAAGCCTGTGTGCGAGAGGGTGACAGCGTGGCGCGGCTGGGCGGAGACGAGTTCGTCGTGCTGCTCGAGGAATTGAGCATGCAAACGGATGAAGCCGCGATGCATGCTGAGATGGTCGCAGAAAAAATTCGCGATCACCTGAGTCAGCCTTATCAGTTGAAGGATTATGCGTGCAATACCTCTCCTAGTATCGGCATCAGTCTGTTTCGCGGCCAGCTGGAAAGCGTGGAGGATTTGCTGATGCACGCGGATGTCGCGATGTATCAGGCCAAGTCGGCAGGGCGCAATGCCATTCGCTTCTTCGACCCGAAGATGCAAATGGCGCTGGATACGCGTGCGGAAATGGAAGCCGATATGCGCCGTGCAATCGAGGGGCTGCAATTTCAACTGTACTATCAGGTTCAGGTCGACAGCCGAAGCCATGCAACCGGTGCGGAAGTGCTGCTGCGCTGGCAACACCCCGAGCGCGGCTTCGTGTTTCCTGATCAATTCATCCCGCTGGCCGAGGAGACCGGGCTGATCGTGCCGATCGGGTTGTGGGTGCTGAAAACCGCCTGTGCGCAACTCAAGCTCTGGCAGCAAAGTGCGTTGACCCGTGACTTGACGCTGGCGGTGAATGTCAGCGCCAAGCAATTCCGTCAGGCCGACTTTGTCGCGCAGGTGCAGCGCGCGCTGCTGGAAAGCGGGGCAAAAGCCTCGCAACTCAAGCTGGAGCTGACCGAGAGCACCGTACTGGACAATGTCGATGACACCATCGCCAAGATGCGGGAGATCAAGATGCTGGGCGTGGATTTCTCAATGGACGATTTCGGTACCGGCTATTCGTCGCTGCAATATCTGAAGCGGCTGCCGCTCGATCAGATCAAGATCGACAAATCCTTCGTAAACGACATTGCCAGCGACCCCAATGATGCGGCCATCGTGCAGACCATCATCGCGATGACGCAGGCGATGGGGCTGAATGTGATTGCCGAGGGGGTGGAGACCTGCGCGCAGCGGGATTTCCTGGATGAGCACGGTTGTCACGCCTTTCAGGGCTATCTGTTTAGCAAGCCTGTGCCGCTTGAGGCATTCGAGCTGTTGCTGGAAAAACTGGCCTGATCTTGTCTGGGTGGCTGATTTTTCGTGTCGCGCGCGTTAACGTGAAACACGCACAGCGACGAACTGTACCCCTCGCCCTTCACGCCAGTGCGAGCAGCTTTGCTGCCGCACTCGGCGGGGATACCCCTTGCGGGTACTGGGAGAGGGGGGACGGGGGGTGAGGAAGGTGTTTCGCGGAGCTTGCTCCGCGCCTTTCGAACAGTTTCAGTTCCACTGAAACGCGCCCTGCAAGGGAGGGAACGGGCATGGCGAGCTTCATTATTTGGGGTGGGTTTTATCCATGCCCGTTATTTTGGAATAACAAAGGTCTGCGTAAAAGCCACACCGTTCGGGGTCAGTGCTGCGCCGAATGAGAAAGGCGTCACCACACTGCCGATGGAAACCAGACCTGCGAATGCAGCCGGGCCGCCCCAGTTGACGCCGATCACGACCAGTGTATTGATTCCGGAAGCAAGATAAGGGCCCAGATCTATCTGGTCGTTCAGCGTGGGGTTGTTCTCGGTCTTTTTGTCATACACGATGACCCCGTTTACGGTAGCCAGAATTTCGTTGTCCGCGTGGGTGATGGTGAGCGTTGCCATGGTGTTTTTCCTGTGGATTGAGGGCTGGCACCTTAATGTTTCAACGCTAGCCGGACAATATGCCAAACGGTCTATGCATTTCGGCCTATGGGAGCGAACGAATCGTTACGCGAGTTTCACAATAACGAATGGACAGAGAGCGAGTTTGCGCAGTTCGCCATGCGTTGCCCGGCATGGAAGATGAAACCGCGAACTGGCGGCGATAGAGTCAGAAATTGCCGGAGAGGTTGAAGCTTTGCGGCCGGTGTTGTCTAATGCCGGTTCGCGTTGATTGAGGAGGACACAAATGAATGCCGTTGCAAGCAAGGTACGTCTGATCGAATCGGCAGCACCCAATTCGCTGCTGGTTAACGCTACGCTGGACAAGCTGATCGCCGACGACTATCGGCACAAACTGGCCGAGTATCAGCGGACGCTGGGCGAATTTGAACGCCAGCACGGCATGACCACGGCAGAGTTTCAACGCGGATTTGATTCCGGTGAGCTGGGTGATGCGCCCGAATGGTTCGATTGGGATGGTTACGCCGCATTGGCCGCCGAAGCACAAAAGAAATTGACGGAACTCGAACGTGGCGGCGCATGAGGCTGTGGATGTGTTCGAAGTGCTGAGGAAAATTGAGCGCGCATTGGCGAAGATCGTAGATTGAAAGCCGCCGTATGACAAATAATCCGAAGCCGCGCAGTTGCGACATCTTCTGCAACGTGATCGACAACTACGGCGATATCGGCGTGAGCTGGCGGCTGGCGAGGCAGCTGGCGAACGAGTTCGGTATTCGCGTGCGGTTATGGGTGGACGATCTGAAAAGCTTCGCCAGGCTGTGCCCGGAGGCCGATGCGATGCTCGAAGTTCAGGTGCGTCGCGGCGTGGAGGTGCGGCTGTGGAATGCCAACGCATTTACCCCCCTCTCCCAGCCCCTGCTCACCGACGGGGAGAGGGGAGTGGCCGATCTGGTGATCGAGGCATTCGGCTGCAAAATGCCGGAAGTTTATCTGGCCGCGATGAGCGCGCGCGCGCAGGAGCCTGTCTGGATCAATCTCGAATATCTGTCCGCCGAAGACTGGGTCGAAGGTTGCCATAAGCTGCCGTCCCCCAAGCCGCCGCTGACCCGCTATTTTTTCTTTCCGGGCTTCACAAAAAAAACCGGCGGCTTGTTGCTTGAACGCGACCTTCTGGCGCGGCGCGATGCATTTTTGAGTGACCCTCTGCAACAGCAGGCATTTTGGCGATCTGTCGGTATGGATACGCCGTCGCCGGATGCGTTGAAAATTTCGCTGTTTTCCTATGAAAATCCCGCGCTGGAAGGGCTGTTCGATACCTGGGCGCAGGGTGAAAAAACCGTGCTGTGCCTGGTGCCGGAAGGTCGTATTTTGCCGCAGGTGTTGCAATATTTTGACGAATATAATTCCCCTCGCTCGCAGGCGGGAGAGGGGGGCGGGGAGAGGGAATATGTGCGTGGCAATCTCACGGTGCGCGTGCTGCCGTTCGTAGAACAGGAACGCTATGACGAACTGCTCTGGGCTTGCGATATAAACTTTGTCAGGGGCGAGGACTCCTGCGTGCGGGCGCAGTGGGCGGGTAAACCGTTCATCTGGCAGATTTATCCGCAGCACGACGAAGTTCACCGGGACAAGCTGCTGGCTTTCTTGCATCGTTACTGCGCAGGGCTTACGCCGCTTGCGGCGGGTGCGGTTGAGGCTTTGTGGCAGAGGTGGAACGGTGAGACGTCGGGCGACGGGGAATGGGCGGATTTTGCGCTTTGCCTGGACAAGCTCAACCCGCATGCGCGAGTCTGGGCGGAAAAAATATCGCAAAACAATCTGGCATTGAATTTGCTGGATTTTTTTCAGGAAATCGGTACAATGCGCGCCTTCGAAGTTGATGAGCAGTGAACATGAAAACAGCCCCAGAATTACGCGCCGGCAACGGCATCATGGGGGGTGCAGAGCCTATGGTAATCCTGAAGGCGGAATACATCCGTCCCGGTCCTAACGGCTCCGTGGTCAGGATGAAGATGAACAACCTCCTCACCGAATCCGCCCAAGAACCCGTCTTCCCGGCGGGCGAC
>CAYPIG010000093.1:0-7514 GCA_964410705.1 uncultured Gallionella sp. | reverse complement strand
GCAGCGGACTCTTAATCCGTTTGTCGCAGGTTCGATCCCCGCACGACCCACCAAATAAAACCCGCTAATTCAATGAATTAGCGGGTTTTTATCTTTTTAAATCCACTACGTTGCAAAGTGACTGTGCCGGTTTTTGTGCGGAACGTGCAGAATTTTCCGCAAAACTGGCGATATAGTCGGGGGCGAGATGGCTGTATTTCATCACCATATCCAGCGATTTCCAGCCTCCCAATTTTTGCAATACATCGAGCGGAGTCCCGGCCATAACGTGCCAGCTTGCCCATGTGTGGCGCAAGCCGTGAAATGTGAAGGATGGGTCTATGCCTGCGCGAAGAATGGCCTTCTTCCATGCTGCGGTGGTGGTATTCAAAATCGGATTGCCTTCATAAACAAAAACAAACTCCTTGTCCTGACCTCGCTGCTCATTCAATAGAGCGATTGCATCATCATTCAATGGCACTGGGATATTCCGCTTTCCCTTTGCATCTTCTGCCCATACCCACGCAACACGGCGGTTAATGTCTATGTTGCGCCACTCCATACCTGTCACATTAGCGCGTCGCAGACCTGTAGCAAGCGCAAAGCGCGTCATTGCTGCGAGGTGAGGTGGTAGCTCCATGATTAGGTCGGCAGCCTGCTCCTGCGTGAGGTAGAGGAAGCGGCCTTCCCCTTCTTCCATTTTTGGGATTGACGGTACCGTGACAGATTTGGACGGCATGCAAGCCGGATATTGATTGATCCAGCGGCGAAGCAGGTTGGAATTTATACCGTGTGCCAGGGCGACCGCCGAAACGGATGTGCCGGGCTGGCAAAGCGCAGTCAGGCGCTGCTCGAATTCGGGTGTGTGTTGCCGCCTGCGGCGAATGGGGAGAGATAAAACCATGAAAGTGTCCACTAAAAATTAAGTGGACACTATGCTCTTAGCTTTCGCTAACGACTTCAAGATGGGACGGTTGGACGTTTACTATGAAGTCGGTTTGATCGGTAGGAGTTCGTCGATACGCCGCATGGTCCAGACGGGCAGTTTTTCCAGCGTATCTTTCAGCCAGGCAGACGCGGGCAGTTGCGATTCAAATCCTGTTTGCCACCGCTAATCTCAAGGAATCAAACCGACTGTCTGGCTTAAAGATCCCTCCGTCTGGACGCATAAGGAATAAATCAGAAATTCGCTAAATAGGTTGGGTGAGGCAGTCGCAGACGGAAGGTCGTGCGACTGGCAAAGACACGAATCGGTGTTCTAGCCAATGGGAAAGGCTTAGTGCTTTGCCTTTTTCTTGCCACGAAGTTTTTCTTCGCTGGCTTTCATGCGTGCTTTGAGACGGGCGACTCGTTCATCGGCTGCCTTGCGCGCGGCAATATCCTCTTCGTTCGTTACAACGGACATTTCTGCAACTGGCACCACCACGGGTACTTCGGAAACAGGTGCCGCAGAGGAAGGCGGTAATGTCGATTCCTGATCCTCTTCGTCAGGGACGGGTGGGTTGCCATCATAGACCAGGCTCTCGCGGCGTTGCAGATAGGCATCGCGGATAAAGGAGTAGCGATCGATCACGGCCCCTTCGAGCAGGCTTTCATTCTCCAGCAGTTGGGCGCGACGCTTGATACCTTTGGTCAGATACATCTGGTTGCGGGTGGGGACATCTCGCGTGTTCGAAATGATGCTGACCTGACTGTCGCCCAAGTCTCCTGCTGTATCCCGCAACGTGCTGGGTCCCAGTATGGGCAGAACCAGATAGGGGCCGCTCTTGAGGCCCCAATAGCCCAGCGTCTGACCGAAATCTTCGTTGTGCTTTTCCAGATTCATGGAGGCTACATCGATCAGTCCGGCCACACCTACCGTGGAATTGACCAGCACGCGCATGCCGTCTGAAAAAGCCTGAGTAAATTTAAACTGCAGCAGATCATTTGCTGTGACGATTACGTCATCGAGGTTGGAGAAGAAGTTGATCACCATGCTCTTGCCGGTGTCTGGCATCACCTTGTTGTAGCCTTGAGCAACGGGTTTTACGATGGCCTTGTCCAGCGTATCGTTGAATGCATACACGCTGCGGTTGAGCGGTTCGAGCGGGTCGGCCGGATTGGTTTTTGGCGTCGCGGCGCAGCCGGTCAAGGCAATAGCTGCAAGTACGGTAAGCGTACGGGTGAGTTTCATTTTATTCTCATGTATCAAGTTGTTTCAAGGTTCGCGCGGGGGTGAGTTCACCCGTGTGCAGATTGTATGAGCCGCTTTTGCGTTCGGAAAAGTAATGCTCAAGGCTGTAGCGCACCGGGCGAAAAGCCAGTTCATTCCAGGGGATTTCATCTTCGCTGAACAATCGGACTTCCAGGCTTTCAGGTCCCGGGGAAAAATCCAGATCCAGCAGCCTGGCTCTGTACAGCATGTGCACCTGATCGATATAGGGCAGGCTATACAGGGAGTATAGCCCGATGATTTCGATTCTGGCGCCGGCTTCTTCGAGCGTCTCGCGCATGGCGGCAGCATCCGCGCTTTCGCCGTTCTCCATGAAGCCGCCCGGCAGAGTCCAGTAGCCGTAGCGCGGTTCGATTGCGCGTCGACAGAGCAGCACCTTGTCTTCCCATGCAGGGAGTGAACCTATTATCATTCGGGGATTCTGGTAGTGAATGATGCCGCATGCGGTGCAAATGTGGCGTGGCCTGTTGTCATTTTCAGGTATGCGCAACGCTACGGTTGCACCGCAGGCGGGACAGTATTTCATTTCCAGAATTGCCACCAGGAAGTTTCGTGTTCGCCGCGAGTGCTGCCAGCTACGCTGTTCTTCGCCAGTATGCGTTTTGCGTCGTCTCGCAGCTCGTTCATCCCCATGGCATCGTAGGCCTCGACCATGATCTGTAGCGCTTCGCGCGTTGAAGGGCTGTTCGGAAATTGTTTCAGTATGTCCTGTGCACGGTTTACAGCGGCGATATGGGCGCCACGACGCTGATAGTAGCTTGCGACATGCAGCTCGTGTCTTGCCAGTGCATTGGTCAGATAATGCAGCCGCAGCTTTGCGTCCGGCGTGTATTTGCTGTCAGGGAAGCGGGTGACCAGTTCCTTGAATGCTTTGAATGATTCCAGCGCGGCCTGAGGGTCGCGCTCGGAAGGATCCTGTCCTGACACGGAGCTTAGCAGACTGATTTCTCCGTTAAAGGTGGCCAGCCCCTTGATGTAATAGGCGTAGTCTACATGTGAGTTGTTGGGGAACTGTTTGATGAAGCGGTCGGCGGTGGCGATCGCAGGGTCGGGTTCACCCTGGCGATGGTAGGCATAAGCCATTTCCAGCATGGACTGCTGTGCGTATTTTCCGTAAGGGTAGCGTGACTGCAGCTTCTCATACACCTTGATGGCGTCGTTATAGCTGCCGTCGTCCAGACTGGCTTTCGCCTGATGGTAGAGCTCTTCTGCGGACGAGTTTTGCGCGGTATCCGAGCCATCGCCGGTCGGCAATGGGCTCAACATGCTGCAAGCAGTTAACGTAAGTGACAAAAATACGGCTAAAATAGGGCGCATGACTGAATCCGAAAAATATTTGCGCGATTATAGCGCAACCGCCGACGATGTAATCCATTTCGTCATTCCCGCCGACTGTGTCGGTCTACGTCTCGATCAGGCGCTGGCTAAGCTGATGCCGGAATATTCGCGCAGCAGGCTGCAGGGTTGGGTTGCTGAAAAGCAGGTGCTGCTGGACGGTGTTCCGGCGCTGTCCAAGCAAAAGGTATGGGGCGGTGAGACGCTCGAGGTGCTGCCTCAGCTTGAGCAATCCGAACAGCCTTATCTGGCCGAAGACATTCCGCTGAATGTTGTTTATGAGGACGACGAGCTTTTGATCATCAACAAGCCGGTAGGTTTGGTGGTGCACCCGGGCAGTGGAAACTGGCAGGGAACCTTGCTCAATGCGCTGCTGTATTACGCGCCAAAGCTCGAATTTGTGCCGCGCGCCGGTATCGTGCATCGGCTGGATAAGGATACCAGCGGACTGCTGGTGGTCGCAAAAACGCTGGTGGCTCAAACCAATCTGGTTCGCCAGCTTCAGGAGCGCAGTGTCAAACGGGAATATCTGGCGTTGGTGCATGGAGAGTTACAGCATGGCGGCACGGTGGATCAGCCCATCGGTCGTCATCCTTCCAATCGCGTGAAAATGGCGGTGACCGAGAGCGGCAAGGAGGCTGTGACGCATTATAAGGTCGAAAGGTCATTCCCCAGTTGCACCCTGTTGCGTTGTACGCTGGAGACGGGGCGCACGCACCAGATACGCGTGCACATGACTTATCTGAAACATCCGCTGGTAGGCGATGCCGTCTACCTGAACGGACCGCAAAAGTGTGTGCCGCAGTTGCGCGATCTGCTGGGCGGTTTTTCGCGTCAGGCGCTGCACGCCACGCGTCTGGCGCTGGATCATCCGGTAACCGGTGAGCACATGGAGTGGCATGCGCCGCTGCCCGACGATATGCAGCAGTTGCTCAGGAACATAAGAAGCATATTGAATGAATCCGAGTCAGATTTGTCCTGAATGGCCTGCTCCCGCCCGGGTTAGATGTTTGCAGACGAGTCGGCTGGGCGGGGTGAGCGCCGCGCCTTATGACAGCCTCAACCTCGGCACCCACGTGGGAGATGATCCGCTAGCCGTTGCGCATAACCGCCGGTCGCTCACATTGCCTTTTGAGCCGTTGTGGCTGGAGCAGGTGCATGGCAGCTTGGTGGCCGATGCGGCGACGGCTACGGGTGTGCCGGTTGCCGATGCCAGCATCGCGCGCGTATCGGGCAGGATTTGCGCGGTGATGACCGCCGATTGTCTGCCCTTGTTGCTTTGCGATAAATCGGGAACCGTGGTCGGTGCGGCTCATGCGGGGTGGCGGGGGCTGGCAGGCGGGGTGATTGAGGCGACCGTGCATAAAATGGATGTGCCGCCCAAAGAGTTGCTGGTCTGGCTGGGTCCTGCGATCGGCCCGCAAGCTTTCGAAGTAGGGGAGGAGGTGCGCGCGGAATTTGTGGCAGCCGACCCGAAAGCCGCTGCGGCGTTCGCGCAAGCTTCGTCCGGAAAATGGCTGGCGGATATTTATGCTCTTGCCAGGCAGCGATTAAATGCGCTGGGTGTCACGGAAATCTACGGTGGTGATCGTTGCACCTGGCGCGAAAAAGCGCAGTTTTTCTCCTACCGCAGAGACGGGGTGACCGGACGGCAGGGAAGTTTTATCTGGCTGGAATGACTGCGAGCTAGTAGCTAGTAGCTTGTGTCTCGCTATCGGCTACCCGCTGCTTTTCACCGTGCTGCCTGTACTTTCTCTACTATTTCGCGCAAGTCCAGAACTTCTGCACTCAATCGGGCGACTTCAGCCCTGAGTTCTGCCAGCTCGTCATTGCGCGCCGGGAGGGATGAGTCCTTGAGCGCATCGATATTGACCTCTCCGCACAGCAAATGCATCCAGCGGTGTTCTCGCGATCCGGGCTGCTTGGGGAGTTTGACGACCCAATCGGCTTCGGCCAGCTCTTCCAGGAATGCTTCGACCGAGGAAATGTCACCGAACGAATGCAGCCGGTCGCAGTTGCTGCGCAACTCCGCCGCGGTTTGCGCGCCGCGCAGCATCAGTATCGCCAGCAGGGCGACCGATTGTTCGGGCAGCTTGAATGCGCGCCGGGCATTTTGTGCGTAGCGCATCACGCGGCCGCCGCTCGATTCTATGATCAGCGAGTGTTCCTTTAGTCCATCAATAGCGGCGAGTACGTCGCTTTCGGTTGCCGACATGACAGGGTCGCGCGCGGTTTTTTGATTGCAGCCCAGTGTGAGGGTGTTGAGCGAGAGCGGGTAAGTGTCAGGGACGGTCTTTTCTTTTTCGATCAGTACGCCCAGTACGCGGGCTTCGAGGGGCGAGAAGAGTATAGGCATGGCGCAATCCGTTCAAAGGCGCATGTTATCACGCGCCGTCGGCTTGTCGTGCAATCCGTTATAATCGCAGACCTTGTTTCTTGAATGCATCGCATGAGCGTATTGCTGTGGATAATTTCGGCCAGCCTGCTGGGCGGCGTATTGAGCGTTTCCTGCGCGGGACTGTTTGCGCTGAACGCCCGTGCGCACTGGGTCAACGCGCTGGTCAGCTATGCGATAGGGGCGCTGCTGGGTGCGGTTTTTCTGGACATACTGCCCGAAGCGATCACGCTGTCCAGCAATCCGGCGATGCTCAGCGGCACGGTGCTGGCCGGTATACTGCTGTTTTTTACGTTGGAAAAGCTGCTGTTGTGGCGCCACTGTCATCACGATCACTGTGAGGTGCACGAGCCTCATCAAGATACGCACACGCACGGACGCAGCGGCATGATGATCATGGTCGGCGACACTTTTCACAACTTCGTCGATGGCATCATCATCGCCGCGGCCTTTTTGACCGATGTGCATCTGGGGATCGTCACGGCGCTTGCGATCATCGCCCATGAGATACCACAGGAAGTGGGCGATTTCATGATATTGCTGCATTCGGGTTACAGCAAGGCGCAGGCGTTGACGATGAATCTGCTCTCCAGTCTGGCGACCCTAGTCGGCGGGGTGCTGGCGTATTACGCCCTGCAGTCGCTGCAAAGTGCGGTGCCGACCCTGCTGGCGCTAGCCGCTGCCAGCATGATTTACGTCGCAGTGGCCGATCTGATTCCCGGCTTGCACCAGCGTACCCGGTTGCGTGACACGGTCGAGCAGGTGCTGTTGATCGTTGCAGGCGTATCCTCCATATTTTTTGTCAACCTGACCGTTGGCGTTTGATTTTGAAAGTATTGATAAATGAATATTCCTAAAGTCGGTTTTGTTTCCTTAGGTTGCCCCAAGGCAACGGTGGATTCCGAGCATATTTTGACGCGGCTGCGCGCCGAGGGTTATCTGATTTCGGATACCTACAAGGACGCGGATCTGGTGGTGGTCAATACCTGCGGTTTTATCGACAGCGCGGTAGCCGAATCGCTCGATGCCATAGGCGAGGCGCTGGCCGAGAACGGTCGCGTGATCGTCACAGGCTGTCTGGGGGCCAAAGGCGATGTGGTCAGGCAGGCGCACCCCAAGGTGCTGGCGGTGACCGGCCCGCATGCCACCGACGAGGTGATGGAGGCGGTGCATGCCCATCTGCCCAAGCCGCACGATCCCTATTCCGATCTGGTTCCTGCACAAGGTATCCGCCTGACGCCGAAGCATTACGCCTATGTAAAAATTTCCGAGGGCTGCAACCACCGCTGCACCTTCTGCATCATCCCCAGCCTGCGCGGCGATCTGGTCAGCCGCCCGGTCGGCGATGTGATGCAGGAAGCGCAGAACCTGGTCAACGCGGGCGTGAAGGAACTGCTGGTGATCTCGCAGGATACTTCCGCCTACGGCGTGGACATAAAATACCGCACCGGCTTCTGGGGCGGCAGGCCGCTCAAGAGCCGCATGACCGAGCTGGCTGCGGCGATGGGCGAACTTGGCGCGTGGGTGCGCCTGCATTACGTGTATCCATACCCGCATGTGGACGAAGTGGTCCCGCTGATGGCGCAGGGCAAG
>CAYPIG010000092.1:0-7729 GCA_964410705.1 uncultured Gallionella sp. | reverse complement strand
GGTGTGACTGATGTCGAAACCATCGATGCGATTGAGCTCCGGCATACCCAGCCAGTCGCGCAACCGCTGCAGGCGCAGCAACTGCCCGCCCTGCTGCATCAGCCGCTGCCCCAGCGCCAGCTCGGCGTTGCGCTGCGCCATCTCCAGCCACTGACGACGCTCGCCCGAAGCCGCCGCGCTGATTTTAACCGGATGCCCCGCCTGCTCGGAAAGCAGCCCGGCCAGGGATTCGTCGGTGCATTCTGTGGAGAGCACCAGCAGTGGCGGCACGGCACGGCTGATGTAGTGCTGCGCGATGAAAGCGGACACGATCTCATCGGCGCCCATGTCTTCGGCGTGTTCCGGGAAAAAACTCTTGTCGCCCAGATGACGCCCGCCCCGCACCATCGCCAGATTCACACAGACCACCCCGGCTGACTGCGCCAGCGCGATGATGTCCGCATCGGTCGTGCCACCGGTTGATTCGACGAACTGTTTTTGCTGAACGGTGTGCAGCGCACGTAACTGATCGCGCAGCACGGCGGCCTGCTCAAAGTGCAGCGCCTCGGCAGCATGCTCCATCGCGGCCAGCAGACCCTGCTCGACCTCGCCGTGCCGCCCCTGCAACAGCAGCACGGCACGGTGTATATCGGCCTGATAGTCCGCGTCAGAAATCAGACCGACACAGGGCGCCGTGCAGCGGTTGATCTGATGCAGCAGGCAGGGCCGAGTACGGTTGTTGTACACGCTGTCCTCGCAGGTGCGGATGCGGAAGATCCGCTGCAAGAGCTGAATAGACTCTTTGGCCGCATACGAATTCGGATACGGGCCGAAATACTGATGCTGTTTACTGGGCGTGCCGCGATAATAGGTCAGGCGCGGGTACTTTTCGCCGGTGAGCACGATATAGGGATAAGATTTATCGTCGCGAAACAGGATGTTGTAGCGCGGCTTTAAGGACTTGATCAGATTGTTTTCCAGCAGCAAGGCCTCAGCCTCAGAGCGCGTCACCGTAGTTTCTATGCGCGCTATGTGCGATACCATCAGCCGGATGCGCGGCGAGACATTGGTCTTCTGAAAATACGAAGAGACGCGTTTTTTCAGCTGCAAGGCCTTGCCGACGTAAAGCACCGCGCCACGCGCATCGTAATAGCGATACACCCCCGGCAGCAGCGGCAACGTCGCCAGCACCGGTTTAGGATCGAACGGTTCAGACAACGCGGTCGTGCCCGAAAAATCCGAAATACCAGAGGGCGGCCAGCGCGAGGATCGCCGCAAGGATCAGGACATAATAAGGCCAAACGGTCTTTTTCTCGGCGAAGGGATCGAACAGCGAACGGTTGGCGCCTTCGGGCAGACTGGCAAGGGAAGTCAGCGAGGTGCCGAAGGGAATGTTGATGCGGGCGCGGGCATTGACCGCCCAGCCGTTGGCATCCAGTATCGGCGCCAGATTGCGGCGCTTGAGCTTGAACCAGGCCAGCACCATGGAAGGCCCCGAGATCGCCAGCATCAACCCCGCCAGCGCAAGCGGTATCTGCCAGAATTTCAGCCCCAGTATGCCGCCGACGATGGAAGCGAGTATCCCGCCGATCGCCCCGATGGCAAGACCGATCGCCGCAAAAATACCGGCGAATTTTCCGACGTCGAATGCAGGCTTTGCTGCGGTCGGCGCGGCAGCGACCGCCCTGCCGTTTTCGACAACCGCCTTGATCATGCCGGATTCAGCCGAACTGGCCTTGGCGGTGGCGATCTTCTGCAACTGCTCGCTGATCACCTTGGAGAGTTTCTTGTATGGCGACCAGAATGCCTGGCGGATGCCGATAGGATGATCGATGATGCGCACGATGGTCGCATCCCAGTCCCCGCCCTTGCGGTCGTAGAAGATACCGTTGCGACCGACCATCAGATAGTCCGAATCCCCCGCCGTAAAACCCGCCGCGATGCTCATTTTTTCGCTGCCGCGCACGCAGTCGCAATACACCAGACACACGCCGCTCATGGTGGCATAACCGGCGTGTTTGGCGACATCCTCGACCCTGACCACCAGTTCGCAGCTGCGTCCGTCCAGATACAGGGTACCGACCTGAAAGATCCCCTTTTCGCGCCCGGTATAGAAATTCCGGAACGAGACGAAATTGTTCACCAGCGAGAACAAATCCCGCTGGTAGCGCAGCAGGCGCTCGACCGAATGAATCGCACTCACTTCGGCCTCAACCGCCTTGTCCTGCACGATCAGCCCGTCTATCTGCGCCTTGTACAAACTCGTCTCACGCAAGCGGTCCAAGCCGAGCGATTCCGCACAGCATGCAGGCTTTTGCGCCTGCCAGGCATCGAATGCGGTAAAACGGCGGCATAGCGCCATCCAGTCATGCGCTCCCAACTCGTTCAATTCGCCCAAAAGCGGCTTGATCACCTTTTCAGACAGCGCATCGACTCTTTCCTGCCAGGCGGGGTTGATACCCGCCACCAGCGACAGCGGCTTGTTGGCGGCGATGGAAGACAGCGGAAAATTCGCCACTTCGACACTTTCCGGTGACAGACTCTGTACCGCCATCTGCTGATAGTCCTCGACCGAGCGACTCAAAGGGGCTGCGGCGCGAGGATCGAAAGCCGCCAACTGGCAGCGGGTGAAATAGTCGTCTATCTTGCTTCTGACCGCATGAAAAGCATCCGCCGCACCCTGAGTATTGCCTGCGAGCAACAGGATGGCAGCGTCGCCCTCGCCTTTTGCATACCAGTCGGTATAGGCGGCGATCTGTGCAAAATACGTGTCGGCGATTCCCTGATCGATACCGCTATCCCCGCTCATATCCGGAACGGACCCCGCACAGCGGACGATGTCTTCAAGAATTGAGCGCAGCACTGCATCGTCGACCTGGGACGCGCAGACCACGCCGTCGCCGTTGTATTTCTGATGCGCGAGCAGATTTTCAATGTCGCTCATGTCCGACATGGAGATTTTTTCCGCATCCATCCTGCCCAGATTCTTCAGGACATGCCGGGCCGAGCGCAGCACCCGCGCTCCCTCCTCGCTGCTTTCATCGATGTCGGATAACGCGAGTTCCCCGCTGCCCGAGACCAGCAGGTCGGCATTTTTGAGCAGACCGCCTGCCCATGCGATGGCGGAGAGCACCTCATTGGCCCTGACATGACCGTCTGCATCAACGTCGATCAACTCCAGCGTGCGGCTGTCAAACTCGATGCCGCGCGCCGGGCAGCTCAGCGCGACCCAGAGTTTCTGATCCAGCTCTTTGAGCGCCAGCATATCCGCCCCGGTTTCGATTTTGACCTGATCAAAACCGCCTGCGCGGAAGAAATTCCATGTGTGTTTAGTTTTCATATCGGTAATAGCCATCAAGCTGCCTGTTGTTCGAGCGTAAACGATGCCTGCGCGTCCTGACCCAGCGCTTTGACCAGATATGGCATCACCTGTTGCAATACCGCGTGCAGCACGAAGGGCGGATTCAGGATGAACATGCCGCTGCCGTGCATGCCAAAGCCGTCTTCGCCCGGAGCTTGCACACTGAGCGCAACATGCAGCCAGCTTTTGACCGGCAACTGTTTGAGCTGTTCGGGCAGCTGGCACGCGTCATTGCGCTGCAGCTGCGGATCCCAGATTGCATAAACACCGCCGGGCAAGCGCGTCAAGCCTTCCCTCAGGACGGCAAGTACGCGCGGATAATCCCGCATACCCGCATCACGGGGATCGGTCAGCCCCAGCGCGCGGCGCGGCGGCGGCGGCAGCAGCGCCTTCAGCGCCCCGAATCCGTCAAAGATCTGCACCAGCGCCCGCGATCCGTAATCTGCAAAATTTTCCTTCAGAAGCTCGGCATCGGACGGATGCAACTCGAATAAACGCATCCTGTCGCCCTCGCGCAGCAGCCCGGAAGCGATCAGTGGAGAACCCGGGTAGAGCCTCATATTCCCGTCGGGATTGATGCCTTTGACCTGCGACACGTAATCGGCAAGCGGCTCTGGCATATCCTGGCGATCCCAGAGCCTCGCGATCCCGCTCTCGTATTCGGCATTCTGCATCGCATAGCCTTTATCGAGCGAATAGCAACCCGCTCCGGCATGGGTGTCGATATACCAGAACGGTTTGTCCTTCTGGCCAAGATAGCGCAGCAGCTGCACCTCTACGAAGTGCTTGAGGACATCGGCGTGATTGCCTGCATGAAAGGCGTGACGGTAACTTAGCATGAAGTTCTGTATTTATTGACCGGATGCAATTGTGCCACGCACGCGACGACTTAGCTATCCGGTAAACCTGTGACCATGAGGAAAAAAAGAGCGGCATGAACGCCGCTCTGAAAGGAGGAGATTACCATGCCGCAACACGGCACAGGACCCATTGTGCATGCAGTCGCAAAATTGCGCATCCTCCAAACGGGTGATGCGCTCAGCGGTCGAACCGATGTTCAAGACGTCTCAACAAATCCGAGATGGATTCCCAGGCCTGATATTGCACCGCCGCATAGCGACAGCTCAGGCCGCCGGGCATATTTTCAACGCGCCTTTGCACAGCATCGAGAATATCTATCGCCTTATCCAGCGGCGTATCGGCATAAATTTCCAGGTTACCGTCATCCGAACCGACGCATGCACTGATATTGAGGCTTGCTCTGAGCGCACCTTGTGCATCACTGCCATCGGCATGCCGGATTTCCACCCTGGCCACACACAAGGGCTTGCCGTGCTGCTGATGCGCCCCTACCGCCTCCAGCAAGGCGAGCAGGAACGAATCTGTCTGTTGTTGCAATTCCATTTGTATTTCTGCAATCTAAAATCGCCGAAACCAGATGATGAAGCAAATTCTCGGCAACACCATCACCCAATTGGGTGATAACTCATGCTGTGTTGCTGATCGAACGCAGCAGAGCCTGCCAGTGAGAGTAAAGCAGATAATGGCCGGCATCGGGTATGGAGAAGAGCTTCGCCCCGGGCAACAGGCTCACCAGCTTTCTTGCGCCATCGATGGAAACCAACGGATCCCGCTCTCCGTGCCAGACGCTGACCGGCACAGACAATCCGGACAGATCGATATTCCAGTTGCGCGCAACGAGCAAGACCTCCTGTGCAATCTCATGCTCGCCGCATCGAACGCTCGCCCGCATTCCGGTCGCGATATTTGCCCGCAATTTCGGGTGTGCCAGCACTTCCCTGTCCTGTTCCGGCGCGTCCTGCAACAGGGTTTCGAGGTAATAAAAGACGTTCTTGCGTATATCCTTGACCATCACCCGCATCAGGGCCGGCAGCAGGGCGGGCGTGTACTTGGCCAGGAACAAGGTCATGCGAAATACCGGATTGTAGGCGCGCAAGTCCTCCAGACCGTCTATCGGCGGCAGTGCGGCGACGATATGCACGGAGCTGACCCGGTCGGGAAAGGCGGCGGCAACGGCAAAGGCATAGGCCGTTCCCGCCGAATAGCCCAGCACGGTGAAGGACTGCAAACCCAGATGATCGGACAGTTCGGCGATGTCTTTCGGCCAGTCTGAAATCGCCCGGTCAGCCAGAATATCCGAGTCGCCGCTGCCGGGACGCTCCGGGATGATCAGCCTCACCCCCTCCCTCAGCAATATGCCATCGTCAGGATGACGCAGGTTGCGCGAACCGGCGATGCCGTGCATCAGAATCACCGGATGCCCCTGCGGATCGCCGCTGTCCGAAAAATATAGCCAGCGCCCATCGGATAAGCGCAGACGTTGTCCCTCGCAGGAAAGGGATACGGACATCCCCCCGGCCGCTTTGTCCTGCAGCCACAACGGGCTGGCGTAAATGGCCTGCATCAAATCGATCTGTCGCTTCACGCCGACCTTGGTAAATACCCGGGCCAGATGGGTCTTGGCGGTATTTCTGGCAATGCCGAGCAGTGCCGCCGACTCTTCCAGGGTGCAGCCCAGCGCCACCTTCTGGGTAAGCCTCGCCTCAGCCGGGGTCAGTCCAAACAAGGCTATCAGACCGTGCTCAGACAAGGCCTGACTGGTGCGGCTGGCAATCAGCACCATCAGCCTGCTGCAGCTCTCACTGCTGCCGACCAGCCCCCGTCCTATCCAGATCGCAAGCGCACTACCTCCCTCGCCGATGCGGATCAACCCGTCGCTGCCATTACCCAGCATGATGTTACTGACCGCTTCCGCAAGCACCGCAGATTCAAACGCGACCAGTTTACCTTCCAGCAGACCGAGCAGGGTATTGCCCTGCAGCTGAGCCACCATCGCGCGGTTCATGCTGATCGCATTGCACTTCCCGTCGATGATCGCAGCCCCCAATGGCAGGCGGTTCATCACGCTCTCGAGCAGATTGCGCTCCTCGGTGACCTCGCTTAGCTGCTGATGAATCGCATGCGCCCGCTCAAAATGCGGCACCAGAAAATTCATCTTCTGCCCGGAGGAACTACCCAGTTCAGGGTACGATTCCAGATAAGCCGACATATTTTCCAGCAGTTGCGGCCACAAAGACAGGTCAGCCGCCGCCTCGTAGATCATGCCTATCAATGCGGACAGCTGATCGCCGGATCCGGCGCTCATCACTGCATGCCGAGCGAACAGAGCTCGGCTTCGGTAAACCCGGCCGCACGGCGCGCATGCAGATTGAACGGACCGCGCAGCACGGGCGCTTTGTGCTGTAACGCAAGTTCGGAATAGGTCGCAAGCGGCTCCAGACCAAGCTTGCTGCAAAGATGACCGTACCAGCGGTTGCCGATCGCCACATGCCCGATTTCGTCTTTCAAAATGATATCCAGTATTGCGACAACAGCCTTGTCTCCGGCCTGAACGAACTTATCCCGTAAGACAGGCACCGCATCCAGCCCGCGAGCTTCCAGCGTTCTTGGCACCAGTGCCATGCGTGCCAGCACATCGCCCCCGGTTTTTTCAGCCATCTCCCACAGACTGCCGTGTGCAGGAAAATCTCCGTAGTCATACCCCATCCCGCGCAAGTGATCCGCCAGCAAAGAAAAATGCAGCGCCTCTTCATCGGCCACCTGCAGCCAGTCCGTATAAAACTCATTCGGCATCCCGGAAAAACGCCAGATTGCATCGAGCGCGAGATTGATCGCGTTAAATTCGATGTGCACCAGCGCATGGATCAGTATCGCCCGCCCCTCCACCGTCTTCATCGATCGATGCAGAACCTGACCCGGCGCAACCCGTTCGGGTTTATCCGGAATGCCGGGCAGCTCAGGCGCAAGCACCGCCTGACAGTCCAGCGCTAGCGCGCCCGTCTTCCAGTTTGAAGCGAGCTCCCGCACCCCGGCCGCCTTGCGCGCCGGATCCCGTTCTGCAAACCAGTGCCGCGCAGCGCGCCTCAATTCATGCCAGTCATCTTCCATCATTCCGCCTTGTTCAGCATTGCCTTCAATCTGGCGAGTTTGTCCATGCCCTCGCCCTTGGTCACTACCTGAGCCGCTTCAGCATGTCCGCCGGCATAGACCAGTTCATCGACCGGCATCTCGTCGAGAAAGCGGCTGGGCTCGCACAATCCCCAGTCCTTGCCGCGACGACGCCTCGTGCAGTAACTGATCTGCAGCGTGCGCTCGGCACGGGTCACGCCGACATACATCAGACGCCGCTCCTCTTCTATGCCTTTTGCATCGCTGTCGCGAAAGGGCAGGATGTCTTCTTCTGCACCTATGATAAACACATGAGGAAACTCCAGTCCCTTCGAGGCGTGCAGCGTGGACAGCGTCACCGCATCCTCCCCCTCGTTTTCCCCCTCCAGCATGTTGATCAGGGCGGTGGTACCCACCTTT
>CAYPIG010000091.1:0-7972 GCA_964410705.1 uncultured Gallionella sp. | reverse complement strand
ACCGATCTTGATCGCGTCGAATTCTTCTTTTTGTGTGACCTGCTTAAACAAATCTAACAATGACTTCATGTGTAACTCCTTTAGGATCTAGGATCGAGGATCGAGGATCGAGGATCGAAGAACGGGCCTAGCTCAATCCCCGTTCCTCAATCCTGCTTCTTAGTTGCGCTCCAAATCCATATCTATCGCCAGTGATCGAATTTCCTTGATCACCACGTTAAAGGATTCCGGCATGCCCGCATCGATCTTGTGATCGCCCTGAACGATATTCCCGTACACCTGGGTACGCCCCGCCACATCGTCCGACTTGACGGTCAGCATTTCCTGCAGGGTATAGGCTGCGCCGTAAGCTTCGGGTGCCCAGACTTCCATTTCACCGAAGCGCTGACCACCGAACTGTGCCTTACCACCCAGCGGCTGCTGGGTAACCAGACTGTACGGACCGGTGGAACGCGCGTGCATCTTGTCATCAACCAGATGGTGCAGTTTCAGCACATGCTTGTAGCCTACCGTCACTGGACGATCAAACGCCTCACCGGTACGACCGTCGTGCAAGGTTGTCTGACCCGACAGCGGCAGATCAGCCAGCGCCAGCATGTACTTGATTTCTTCTTCAGAAGCACCGTCGAATACCGGCGTTGCGAAGGGAACACCCTTACGCAGATTGCGGCACAACTCGATGATTTCATTGTCGCTGAACGCGGTAAAGTCTACCGACTGACCATTGTTGTGATTGTAGATCTTGTCGAGGAATCCCCGCAGTTCGGTGATCTTGGCATTGGTCTGCAACATCTGATCTATCTTCTTGCCCAGGCCATTGGCAGCCCAGCCCAGATGCGTCTCAAGAATCTGACCGATATTCATACGGGAAGGAACGCCCAAGGGGTTCAGCACCACGTCAACTGGGGTACCGTCCGCCATGTACGGCATATCTTCAACCGGGACGATGCGCGAAATCACACCCTTGTTACCGTGACGACCGGCCATCTTGTCACCCGGCTGCAGGCGGCGTTTTACTGCCACGTAGACCTTGACCATTTTCTGTACGCCAGCTTGCAACTCATCGCCCTGCGTCATCTTCTTCTTCTTGAGCTCAAACGCTGCGTCAAATTCGATACGCTTCTGAGCCAGACCATCCTTGACCTGTTCCATCTGCGCTGCGACTTCATCATCGGCAACCCGGATATCGAACCACTGATGATGCTCTACGCTGGACAGATATTCGCGAGTCAACAGACTGCCTTTGGCCAGCTTCTTAGGACCACCGTTAGCAGCCTTGCCTTCTAGCAGTTTTTCCAGACGGGTGAAGGCATCGCTCTCTACGATGCGCATCTGATCGGCCAGATCCTTCTTGTAGCGATTCAGTTCGTCATCGACGATCTGCTGTGCACGCTTATCGCGCTGCAAGCCTTCACGGGTGAATACCTGCACATCGATCACGGTACCGGAACTGCCGGCTGAAACGCGCAGACTGGTGTCCTTCACGTCCGATGCCTTCTCGCCGAAGATGGCGCGCAACAATTTTTCTTCCGGTGTCAGCTGAGTCTCGCCCTTAGGGGTAACCTTGCCGACCAGCACGTCACCGACCGCGACTTCAGCGCCGATATGCACGATACCGCAGTCATCCAGGCGCCCCAGCTGTACTTCGGACAGATTGGGAATATCACGGGTGATTTCTTCGGTTCCCAGCTTGGTATCGCGTGCAACCACCGTCAGCTCTTCGATGTGGATCGAAGTGAAGCGATCCTGAGCGATGATGCGCTCTGAAATTAGGATCGAATCCTCGTAGTTGTAACCGTTCCAAGGCATAAATGCGACCAGCACGTTCTGACCCAGAGCCAGCTCGCCCATATCGGTCGAAGCACCGTCAGCCACCACGTCGCCTTTGGCGATCACATCGCCCACCTTGACCAGCGGACGCTGATTGATGTTGGTGTTCTGATTGGAACGGGTGTACTTGATCAGGTTGTAGATATCCACACCGACTTCGCCGGCGGTCGTCTCTTCGTCGTTTACACGAACCACGATACGGGCTGCATCGACATAGTCGATACGACCACCGCGAACCGCCTGAACCGCTGTGCCCGAATCGAGCGCAACGGTGCGTTCGATGCCGGTGCCCACCAGCGGCTTTTCAGCACGCAGACAGGGTACGGCCTGACGGGACATGTTGGCACCCATCAAGGCGCGGTTCGCGTCGTCGTGTTCCAGGAACGGGATCAGACAAGCCGCAACCGATACGACCTGTGAGGGCGACACGTCCATGTAGTTGATCGATTCAGGCTCTGCCAGCACGAATTCATTGTGGCGGCGCGCAGAGACGATGTCATCGGCAAAATGCCCCTTCTTGTCCAGTGCCGCATTCGCCTGAGCGATGGTGTAGGTGCTCTCTTCGATCGCGGACAGGTAACTCACATCATTGGAGACCTTGCCGTTGGTGACCTTGCGGTACGGAGTCTCAATGAAACCGTATTCGTTGGTACGGGCGTACAGTGCCAGCGAGTTGATCAGGCCGATGTTCGGACCTTCCGGTGTCTCGATAGGGCAGACGCGGCCGTAATGAGTCGGATGAACGTCGCGAACCTCGAAACTGGCACGCTCGCGCGTCAGACCGCCGGGTCCCAATGCTGAAATACGACGCTTGTGCGTGACTTCGGACAATGGATTGGTCTGGTCCATAAACTGGGACAGCTGGCTGGAACCGAAGAACTCCTTGATGGCAGCCGAGATCGGCTTCGCGTTGATCAGATCATGCGGCATCAGGTTATCGGCTTCAGCCTGCCCCAGACGCTCTTTGACCGCACGCTCGACGCGAGCCAGCCCGACGCGGAACTGGTTTTCTGCCAGTTCGCCCACCGCACGCACGCGGCGATTGCCCAGATGGTCGATATCGTCGATTTCACCGCGACCATTGCGCAGTTCCACCAGAATCTTAACCACGGCGACGATGTCATCATTGGACAGGATAGGAGAGCCTGTCAGCTCTTCCCTGCCCACGCGACGGTTGAATTTCATGCGACCTACGACAGACAGATCGTAGCGCTCTTCGCTGAAGAACAAACCGTTGAACAGCCCTTCCACCGATTCCTCGGTTGGCGGCTCGCCTGGGCGCATCATGCGGTAGATCGCAACGCGTGCAGTCCATTCATCGGTCGTCTCATCGGTACGCAGCGTCTGCGAGATGTAAGCGCCGTGATCCAGATCGTTGGTATAAAGCGTATGCAGCTTGGTGATGCCCGCATTCTGCAGCTTACGCAGCAACTCGTCGGTAATCACATCATTGGCATTGGCGATGATCTCACCGCTTTCCTTGTCAACGACGTTGTTCGCAACCACGCGGCCCAGCAGGAAATCATCGGCGACTGCCAGCTTGTCGATACCCGCTTCCTGCATCTGACGGATGTGGCGAACCGTGATACGCTTGTCTTGAGCGACGATAACCTTGCCAGACTTGTCATTGATGTCGAAGCGCGCGATTTCTCCGCGCAGACGCTCGGCAACCACTTCGAACTGTATTCCACCCTTTTTGCCCAGCTGGAAGGTATCGAATTCATAGAACATGTCCAGCATTTGTTCGTTGGTAAAACCCAGCGAACGCAGCAGGATGGTGACCGGCATCTTGCGGCGGCGATCGATACGGAAGTAGACGTAATCCTTGGCATCGAATTCAAAATCCAGCCAAGAACCACGGTAAGGAATGATGCGTGCCGAGAACAGCAGCTTGCCCGAAGAGTGGGTTTTGCCGCGGTCGTGCTCGAAAAATACGCCTGGAGAGCGGTGCAGCTGAGAGACGATGACGCGCTCGGTGCCGTTGATCACAAAAGAGCCGGTATTGGTCATCAGGGGCATTTCGCCCATGTAGACTTCCTGCTCCTTGACTTCCTTTACCGTAGGTTTGGAAGCTTCCTTGTCCATGATGGTCAGACGCACGCGCGCGCGCAGTGGCGAAGCGTAAGTCAGACCGCGCTGCTGACATTCCTTGACGTCAAATGCCGGCATGCCCAGCATATAGCTGACGAAATCCAGCCTTGCGTTCTTGGAATGGCTTTCAATCGGAAATATCCCGTTGAATGCAGCTTGCAAACCTTCGTTCTTGCGTTTTTCAGGCGCAGTTTCAGCCTGTAAAAAAGCAGCGAAAGCTTCCAATTGGGTGGATAAAAGGAAAGGGACCGGCAGTGCACCGATACGCTTGCCAAAACTTTTACGAATACGTTTTTTTTCGGTAAAAGAGTAGCTCATATAATCTCCACGACTAGGCAAAAAGACAGGGGGCGAAATACCCGAATCAGACATTTCGTCCATTGGCTTCTTAAAGCGCCAAAAGGCTGACGGTTAGCCGTCAGCCTCCTGACATTACAAAGACTTACTTGACTTCAGTCGTTGCACCAGCTTCGATCAGCTGCTTAGCGATCGCATCTGCATCGGCTTTGGAAACGCCTTCCTTGATAACCTTAGGTGCTGCGTCAACCAGATCCTTGGCTTCTTTCAGGCCCAGACCGGTGATGGCACGAACGGCCTTGATGACGCTAACCTTGTTGTCGCCAACAGCGGTCAGGAAAACGTCAAATTCAGATTGTTCAGCAACGGCAGCAGCAGGACCAGCAGCAGCAGGACCAGCAGCAGCAACAGCAGCAGTTACGCCGAACTTTTCTTCCATTTGCTTGATCAGTTCAGACAGTTCCAGCACAGTCATACCAGCAACTGCATCCATCAATTCAGCATTAGTAATAGCCATATTGTTCTCCTTGTTCAGTTAATTCAAAAAATTTAAACAGTTTCAGCGGCAGGGGCCACTTCAACATCAGCAGGTGCTTTAGCATCGCGGATCGCAGCCAGTGTACGAACAAATTTGGAAGTGATTCCATTCATTGTCGACATCAGCATAGAGATCAGTTCATCGCGGGTTGGTGTCGCAGCCAGTACGGCAACTTGCTCGGCGGACATCAGGGTGCCTGACATCGAACCGGCTTTAATCACCAGCTTGGGATTTGTTTTAGCAAAGTCGTTCATCACTTTAGCGGCGGCAACAGCGTCGGCACTCATGCTATACACAAGAGGACCTACCATGCTGTCAGCCAGCGTTTCAAATGAAGTACCTTGTACCGCACGACGTGCCAATGAGTTTTTCAACACATGTAGATACACACCGGACTTACGCGCATTGGCACGCAAAACCGTGATATCGGCAACTTTGATGCCGCGATACTCTGCCAAAACAATGGTCTGCGATTGCGCTACCTGTGCACTTACTTCCGCTACCACGGCTTGTTTTTCTTGCAGATTGAGACTCAAGTCTTCCTCCATTATCCGGAATGCATTGCATTCCATCATTTACAACAGCGACCATGAGTCAGGAGAACAGCTATTCCTGCTCGCGGGCACACCATCTGCGGGGGGTTAAGGCAAGCTATCAGGATGCGGGATGCTGGATTCAGCACAACCTAAAACCTGACACCTAACCTTCAATTAAGCTGCCTGAATCCTGAATCCTGAATCCTGAATCCTGAATCCTGAATCCTGAATTTTGGCTGCCCCACCGGTCTTTGATGCTGACTACCGCCAGCAGTACAAAGAATTTTGGCGGCAAGGATAACCTTGCCGCCTTGTTTGAAGCTTTAAGCGTTGTAGCTGGTCTGATCCACGCGTACGCCCACACCCATGGTGCTAGACAGAGAAACTTTACGCATGAATACACCTTTGGATGTTGCAGGCTTAGCCTTGGCCAACGCATCGATCAATGCCAGAAGGTTTTCACGCAGCGCTTCTGGCGTGAACGAAGCACGGCCGATAGTGCACTGTATGATACCGTTCTTGTCATTGCGATACTGAACCTGACCTGCCTTGGCGTTGCGTACCGCACCTGCCACATCAGGAGTTACCGTACCGACCTTAGGGTTAGGCATCAGGCCGCGAGGACCCAGAATCTGACCCAGCTGACCTACCAGACGCATTGCATCCGGACTTGCGATCACTACGTCGAAATTCATTTCGCCCTTTTTGATCGATTCAGCCAGATCATCGAAACCCACAATATCCGCACCGGCAGCTTTAGCTTCTTCAGCCTTGGCACCCTGTGCAAATACGGCGACACGAACTGTTTTACCGGTGCCGCGCGGCAATACTACCGAACCGCGAACCAGCTGATCGGATTTACGTGCGTCGATGCCCAGATTTACAGCCACGTCGATGGATTCATCGAACTTTGCAACCGCATTTTCCTTGACCAGCGCCAGCGCATCGGTCAATGCATAAAGCTTGTTGCGATCGACTTTAGTTGCAATTGCTTTATAACGCTTAGACATTATTCGCCCTCCACGGTGATACCGATACTGCGTGCTGAACCTGCGATGATGCGTACTGCCGCATCCATATTCGCCGCTGTCAGATCAGGCATCTTGGTCGTTGCAATTTCTTCTGCCTGCTTACGAGTCAGATGACCCACCTTAACGGTGTGCGGTGTAGCACTACCCTTTTGTATTCCGGCAGCCTTCTTGATCAGAATGGTTGCAGGCGGGGTCTTCATGATGAAGGTGAAGCTCTTGTCTGCAAACGCGGTGATGACCACCGGGATAGGCAAACCGACTTCAACGCCCTGAGTGGCAGCGTTGAACGCCTTACAGAATTCCATGATGTTCAATCCACGCTGACCCAATGCCGGGCCGATCGGTGGACTTGGATTAGCCTTACCAGCTGGCACTTGCAGCTTGATATAGCCTATGACTTTTTTTGCCATGTTACTCTCCTGTCAAACGGGTGTACGAGACGAAGGTCTCTCCCCAAATACGAGAAACAGCGAACGGGAAACGCGCTTAAGCCTGCTTAAGCTGCATTCCCCATCTGCACTTCCCACTTATCAGCCTTTTTCTACCTGGCCGAAATCCAGTTCTACCGGTGTTGCACGACCGAAAATCGTCACTGCAACCCGTATCTTATTCTTGTCATAATTGACTTCTTCAACCATGCCGGTAAAGTCAGTAAACGGACCTTCCTTGACACGGACCGACTCGCCAACTTCGAACAATACCTTAGGCCTTGGTTTTTCAACCCCTGCCTGCATTTGCTGCATGATGTTCTGAACTTCTTTTTCGCTGATCGGTGTCGGGCGCATCGCCGAACCACCCAAAAAGCCAGTCACTTTAGCGGTATTTTTTACCAGATGCCATGACTCATCGGTCATTTCCATCTCTACCAGCACATATCCCGGGAAGAACTTGCGCTCAGAAGTCACCTTCTGACCACCCTTCAATTCCACAACCTCTTCTACAGGCACCAGAATCTGACCAAATTTGTCCTGCATACCCTCGCGCGCTATGCGCTCAGCCAAAGCGCGGGAAACACTTTTTTCAAACTGTGAGTACGTGTGAACAACATACCAATTCATCGCCATTATTCAACCCGCCCCATCAGCTTATTTACTATCATCATCAAACTCGCATCGACCAGCCAGAGGAACAGCGCCATAGTGATGGCAAACAGTATCACCACACCGGTCGTCTGCAACGTTTCCTTACGAGTCGGCCAGACCACGCGCTTCGCTTCGGCTACAGAGTCGCGACCGAATGCGATAAATTGACGCCCTGCATCGCTCGTCGATGCAACACCTGCACCCAGCAACACGCCCAGAAGCACAGACATCAGCCTCAGTACGGCCGCACTGTCGTGCAGGTAGTAATAACCAGCAATGCCGGCCACTACCAACAGGAACGCTATTAGCAACTTGATTTTATCCGACATGCTGTTCCGCTTAACGATTATTTGGCAGGCCAGGAGGGTCTCGAACCCCCAACCCTCGGTTTTGGAGACCGATACTCTACCAATTGAGCTACTGGCCTATGAAATTCAGCGCGTAGCATGTAGCTTGTAGCTAGCAGCAATTGAATTTGCTACCTGCTACCCGCTACCCGCCACTTGCTTTTATTACTCGATGATCTTCGCAACCACACCCGCACCAACGGTACGGCCGCCTTCGCGA
>CAYPIG010000090.1:0-8070 GCA_964410705.1 uncultured Gallionella sp. | reverse complement strand
CGAGGTGGACAAGGATCTTGCCACCCGTCTTTTCGATCTGATGGAGATGTTTGCAGGCTACGGCTTTAACAAGTCGCACTCGGCAGCCTACGCGCTGGTGGCCTATCAGACGGCCTATCTTAAAGCACACCACACGGCGGCCTTCATGGCGGCGACCTTGTCGAGCGATCTGGACAACACCGAAAAGGTGCGCACCTTCTATGCCGACACCTTGCAGCAGGGCATTACGGTATTGCTGCCGGACGTGAACAGCTCAGGTTATGCGTTTTCGCCCACCGATGAAAAGACCATACGTTACGGGCTGGGCGCAATCAAGGGCACCGGTGAGGCGGCGATCAACAGCATCGTGAAGGCGCGCGCAGCAGGTCCGTTCAAGGATCTTTTTGATTTTTGCCGCCGGGTGGACAAACGCGCGGTCAACCGCCGTACCATAGAGACGCTGATACGGGCGGGCGCCTTCGATTCGATCAGCGATCACCGCGCGGCTTTGATGGCGAGCGTCGATGCGGCTCTGGCTTGCGCCGATCAGCAGGCGCGCGCGATCAATCAGGACAGCCTGTTCGGCGAGGACGATGCCGATGCGGTGCTGATCGAGCAAAAGCTGGAAGTGCCGCGCTGGAGCCTGCGCGAACAGCTGGCGCACGAGAAGACCAGTTTAGGCATCTATCTGGGCGGCCACCCCTATCAGGAATATGAGAAGGAGTTGGCGAACTTCATCAGGGTGAAACTTGGCGATTTAACGCCTTCATTCGTCGGCAAGGGTAATGGCTACGGTGCCAAGCGCGGCGTGCAGGTCAGGCTCGCCGGTATCGTTTCGGGCCTCAGATTGCAGCAGACGCGGCGCGGACGGATGGCGGTGATCACGCTGGACGATGGCAGCGCGCAGATCGAACTTACCGTATTTAACGAGGAATACGAAAAGAGCCGGCAGTGGATAGTCGAAGACGAATTGCTGGTGGTCGAGGGCAAAGCCAGTCTGGACGAGTATTCCGGCAATATCAGGGTCAGCGGCGAAGAACTTTATAATTTCGCGCAGGCAAGATCGCGCTTCGCGCAGCATCTGCAGCTCAACTGCAATAACGGCATGACGGCTGGTCGGCTGGTTGAAATACTCAAACCCTGGAGCGAAGGGGCTTGCCGGGTCGCGATCAGCTACAGCAACGACATCGCGCGCTGCCGGATGATGCTGGGAGAGGGCTGGCAGGTGACGCTGGCCGATGAGCTGATGAAGGATTTATATGCCGCACTGGGGTGCGAAAATGTGAAAGTGGTGTACCCCTAGGCGTTTTGTTGTTCAGGTTTTTTTAGCAGTTCCTTCGCTAGACTTATCGCATCGTTGAGATTGGCGGTCAGATTTTCTTTGCCCAGTTTTTCGAAGAAGGAGGCCTGATGCATCAGAAAATAAGGCTGGGTATGCGGGCCGCATAAGATCAGGTGCTTGCCGCGTTTCTTGAGCTTTCCGTGCAGTTCTTCGAGCACATGCAGTGCGCTGGCGTCCATGCTGATGACTTCGGTCATGTTGAGTATCAGCACTTCAGGCTCGCTGTGCTGCTGGTGCAGCATGCTCTCCAGTTTATCCACCACACCGAAAAACAGCGCGCCGTACAGGCGATAGATCAGCACGCCGGGCGGGGCGATCTTGCGTGCCAGAGTCGCTGCGCCGTCATCCGGCATCGGCGAGTGCTCCTGTGAAATCTGTATGCTGGAGAGCTCGGTCATGTTGCGGATGAAGAAGATGGCGGCCAGCAGCAGGCCGACTTCCACCGCCACGGTCAGATCGAAAATCACCGTAAATAAGAAGGTGATCAGCAGCACCACCGTATCGCTCTTCGGATAGTTTTTCAGCCTGAAAAACACTTCCCATTCGCCCATGTTGATGGCGACGATCATCAGTATCGCAGCCAGCGAGGCTAACGGTATGTACTGCGCCCAGGGGGCTGCGATCAGTACGATCAGCAGCAGAGTGAGCGCATGCACCATGCCTGAGACCGGGCTGGAAGCACCTGAGCGCACGTTGGCCGCGGTGCGGGCGATGGCGCCGGTGGCGGGCAGTCCACCGAAAAAGGGCGTCACGATGTTGGCGATGCCCTGCGCCATCAGTTCCTGATTCGGATCGTGCCTGTCATCTATCATGCCGTCGGCGACCGAGGCGGAAAGCAGCGATTCGATCGCACCTAAGAGCGCGATGGTGAAGGCTGGCATGATCAGATGGCGCAGCGTGCTGATGGAAAAATGCGGCATGGTGAAATCCGGCAGGCTTTGCGGGATGCCGCCGAATTTGGAGCCTATGGTCTCGACCGGCAGATCGAACAGCGCCACGACAGCGGTTCCCAGCAGCAGCGCCATGATGGGCGAGGGGAGCCGCTGCGCCCAGCTTTTCGGGTAATACCAGATCAGCAGGGCGCTCAAGGTCGCCAGTGTCAGCGTAAAGATATCGACGCTGGGCAGCGCGCGCCAGAGCATGGCCAGTTTGTGAAAGAATTCGGCGGGCAGTGCTGCCGTTTGCAGTCCAAGAAAGTCCTTGATCTCGGAGAGCGCGATCAGCACCGCGATGCCGTTGGTAAAACCTATGATCAGCGGGCGAGGGAAATACTTGATCAGGCTGCCCAGTTTAAAGGCCCCCATGGCAACCAGCATTACGCCCGCCATGATGGTGCAGATCAGCAGATTGGCGTAGCCGTACTGGGCGATGATGCCGTAGACGATGACGATGAAGGCGCCGGTAGGCCCGCCTATCTGTACCCGCGAGCCGCCCAGCAGGGAAATCAGAAACCCTGCGATGATCGCGGTAAAGATACCCGCTTCAGGTTTTGCACCCGAGGCGATGGCAAAGGCGATGGCAAGGGGCAGCGCGATGATGCCGACGGTGATGCCCGCCGTGACATCGGTTGCAAAGCGCGCCCTGTCGTAGCCTCGCAGCGCTTCGATCAGCCGGGGCCGGAAGTAGTGCGATGATGTTTCCGGCTTGTTCATAGGGCGGATTTATCAGCCAGCAGCGTCTCAAACTGTTCGATGGACATGGGTTTTCCGAACAGATAGCCCTGATAGTTGGTACAGCCTTTTTCCAGCAGGATTTGTCGCTGCTGCTCGGTTTCTACACCTTCGGCAATGACATCCAACCCCAGGTTGTGTGCCATTGCAATGATGGTCTGTACGATGGCGCGGTCGTTGCTGTCGGTGCAGATGTCGCGCACGAACGACTGGTCTATCTTGAGCTGATCGAGCGGCAAACGTTTGAGATACTGTAAAGAGGAGTAGCCTGTGCCGAAATCGTCCAGTGAAAACTGGATTCCGAGCGCATTCAGGGTGTTCATGGTCGCGATGAAATCTTCGATGCTGTCGAGCAGCAGGCTTTCGGTTAGCTCAAGCTTGAGCCGCGACGGATTGATGGCATGGCGGCTCAGGGTTTTTTGAACCTGGATCGCGAAATCCGGTTGCCGGAACTGTTTTGCGCTGACATTCACCGACAGAATCAGATCGCATGTGGCGGGACTTTCCTGCCAGGTTTTGAGCTGAGCGCAGGCGGTATCCATGACCCACTGGCCAATCGGCAATATCAGCCCAGTCTCTTCTGCAAGCGGGATGAATCGTGCCGGAGAGACTAGACCCAGTTCCGGATGTATCCAGCGAATCAGGGTCTCGGCGCCGTGAACAAGGTTCTCACTGTCCACCTGTATCTGATAGTACAGGCGGAACTGCCCCTCTTCGAGCGCCTTGCGCAATTCGCCCTCGAGGCTAGCTCTGTCATTGATGGCGTCCTGCATGCTGGAATCGAAGAAACGCACCGTGTTGCGTCCCGCGCTCTTGGCCTGATACATGGCGATATCGGCCTGCTTCAACAGTTCATCTATGCTCTGATGGCCGTCGTTGAACAGGACGGCCCCTATGCTGGGGGTGCTGTGGCAATGATGGGATTTCAGCAGGAAAGACTGGTTGAGCGCGGCGAGGATTTTTTCGCCGACCCGTTCTGTTTGCGCTCCCGCTTCGATCGCATTGCCGCTCAGTTCGCTCAGCATCACGATAAATTCATCGCCGCCCAGACGCGCAACGGTGTCGCCATCGCGCACACAGGATGTCAGGCGATCGGCTACCTGTTGCAGAAGGATGTCGCCGATATCATGGCCCAGCGTGTCGTTCAGGATCTTGAAGTTGTCGAGGTCAATAAACAGCAGGGCGCCGTATTTTTTGTCGCGCACAGACAGCGCATGCCGGAGCCTGTCCATCAGCAGTCTGCGGTTGGGCAGCCGGGTGAGCGGATCAAAAAATGCCAGATGCTGGATTTTATTCTCAGCCAGCTTGTTGGCGGTGATGTCGGCTATGGTGCCGACGTAATTTGCGATTGTTCCGTCCGGACTGTATACGGCGGTGATGGTGATATGCTCTGGATAGATTTCGCCGTTCTTGCGCCGGTTCCAGATTTCGCCCTCCCAGCTGCCGGTGTGATTGATGCTCGACCACATTGCGGCATAAAAATCGGCATCGTGACGCCCCGAGCTGAATATGCGCGGGTTCTTTCCGATGACTTCATCTTCCGAGTAGCCGGTGATTCGGCAGAAGGCAGGATTGGCGCGCAGAATCCTGCCTGTACTGTCTGTGACCAGCATGCCTTCCTTGGCCTCAAAGGCTGTCGCGGCAATGCGCAGGTCGCTTTCAACTTTTTTGACTTCGGTGACATCTCTTGCACGGGTGAGTATCACCTGCCTGCCATCCGGCAGGTTTTGCAGCATCTGGCTTTGAAAATGCCAAAGGCGAATCTCGCCTGAAGCGGTTTTTATTGATAATTCGCCTTGTGATGCATCCGGGGTAGATTGCCTATCGAAATAGGCTTGCAGCATACCGCTCTGAGTGGGGTCTGCCTGATAGGCCCAGCTGCGGATGTCAGGCGTTGTTTTCAGATCATAGCCGCTCATGGTGGTCCACGCCTTGCTGAGCATCAAGACTTCGCCGTCACCGGCATAAACCATGATAGGGTCAGGCGAGCTTAAAATAGAATCGCGCAGCCGCGACTCGCTATCCAGGAGCATCTGCTGGCGAGTTTCGAGTTCTGCCGTGTCCCTTTTCTGCCGTTGCCAAAGCCGGGTGATGGTTCTGATGAAGGCGATTGCGGCCAGTGTAAAGGCCAGCAGCAGAGCGATGGCGAAACCGGCAAGCTTATACCAGTCAGAGAATGCGGTCTTGACAGATGCGCCGACATTAATCGTGAAACCGTATTTTGGACTCTGACGATAAGTATGGATGCGGCTGATGTCATCGATGCTGGATCTCCCGCTGGTATAGCTGCCCAGCTTCGGATTGGACTGTAATGCCGCCTCAAAGGGTTTTGATATCGACTGACTGCCGATGGGGATGGTTTTTTCGGATTGGACGGCATTTCTGGCAACCAGATGAAGTCGGGTATCGCGCAGCGTGATCGAATCGCCTGGCCCGATGGGCATTTTGGCCAGTATTTTATTGATTTCGTCGATATTGAGCACCGCGAAAACCACACCGCCGAATGAACCGTCAGGCAAGGTTATGCGTCTGGCAAACATCCATATCCAGCGTTTGTCGATTCGACCGATGACAGGCTGGCTGATAAACAAACCCGCCTTCGGGTGATCGCGCAGATAGATGAAGTAGTCGCGGTCGGCATTGCTGTGAGGCGGGGACATGACGCCTGGGCCGTAGATGACTTTGCCGTCCGCATTTGCGGCGCGTATTGCAGATATATGGCTGAGTCGCTCGGTCTGCTGATTCAGGTAGCGGGTAATGGCCGCGGTATTGCCGGTTTGCTGCCCGCTTATTTCATCCGCCGAATTCATCAGCGCGATATCGACCGTGTCGATCAGACCCTCGAAGGTCAGTTCCATGGAACTGGCTAGATTCTGCGTGTAGGCAGCGGTGCGCAGTTCAGTTTGCCGGTGCAGGTAAGCCAGTGCCAGCGAGGTTACGGTGACGATGAAAATCATGGCCGCCGCCACGCCGCCGATCAGGATGCGGCGGTTTTTCAGATAGAAGGATGGGGTGTGTTCCATCGCTGAGCTTTAATCGATTACCCGATTTTTCAGGTGTCCGACGAGTTTCTTATCTTCGGTGGAGGTGTGGATGGCAAACCAGCTGAACAAAAAATCGAAAACCTCATCGGCGCTGATCTCATCGAGCATAAATTTTGAGTATTTGTCCCTGACATCGCTCAGCAGTATGTCGTGCAATTGAGCGTGCTCTGTTTGCTCAGGATAGCCATAATCGGCCATGATGTTCTCTTCGCTGACAAAGTGAAATTCGGCGTATTTTCCGATTTCCCTGAGTATTCTGATCAGTTTTTCCTTGGATTTTTTCTGCTCAACGGCATCGTGAAAGTCGATCACCAGACCCAGAAAGATTCGATGTTCGGCGTCGATTCTTTCATGGCCGAGTTCGTATTTGTGATCCCATTTCAGCATAATGATGCACTCCTGCAAGTTAGGTCAGAAAATGCGCCCCGTCTTATTTGATGCGCATGCCGGGTTTTGCGCCTTGATCCGGCGACAGCAGATAAAGCCCGGGCTCGCTGTTAGAGGCCGCCAGCACCATGCCCTCACTCATGCCAAATTTCATCTTGCGGGGCGTCAGATTGGCAACCATCACGGTCAGTCTGCCGATCAGTTTTTCAGGATCATACGCCGATTTGATTCCGGCAAAGACGGTGCGCGGCTTTTCTTCGCCGATGTCGAGCGTGAGTTTCAGCAGCTTGGCGGCGCCTTCCACCTGTTCCGCGTTGACGATTTTCGCGACGCACAGATCGATCTTGGCAAAATCCTCGATGCCGATAAACGGCTCAAAGTCCTTTTCCGCCTGTGCGGCTTCGGTGTTTGCCGAGTGCTGCTGATGCGCCGCATGGCGCTGCTCGGAGTGTTTTTCGACCGGCAGCGCTTCGCGGTTGGCGCTCAGCATGGCTTCGATCAGTTTGGGATCCAGACGGGTCGCCAGATGCTGGTAGCTGTTGATGCAGTGCCCCTCGGGCAGCGGATGCCACTCGCCAGTCCAGCAAAGTGGCGCGATGTTGAGGAAAGCTTCGACCTTTTGCGCCAGCACCGGCAGTACGGGTTTTAGATACAGGGTCAGATCGCGGAACAGCGTCATCGCGGTCGAACAGGCGGCATGCAGTTCGGCTTCACGTCCTTCCTGTTTTGCCAGCTCCCAGGGTTTTTGTTCGGCGATGTACTGGTTGGCCAGATCGGCCAGCCGCATGATCTCGCGCAGCGCGCGGGAAAAGTCGCGTGCTTCGAAACAGCGGGCAATCTCGCCGCCCTTGTAGGCGGATTGAAATTCGACGATAGCGGGAAGATCGCTCTTGCCCAGTTTGCCGTCGAATTTTTTGGCGATAAAACCCGCACAGCGGCTGGCGATGTTGATGTATTTTCCGACCAGATCCGAGTTTACCTTGGCGACGAAATCGTCCAGGTTCAGATCCAGATCCTCCATGGTGCCGTTGATCTTGGCCGCGTAGTAATAGCGCAGGTATTCGGTATCCTTGATGTTGTCCACATAGCTCTTCGCGGTGATGAAGGTGCCGCGCGACTTGCTCATCTTCTCGCCGTTGACGGTCAAAAATCCGTGCGCGAACAGGCGGGTGGGCGTGCGAAAGCCCGAATGCTCCAGCATCGCCGGCCAGAACAAGGCGTGGAAATACAAAATATCCTTGCCGATGAAGTGATAAAGCTCCGTGGTCGAATCCGGTTTCCAGTATTCGTCGAAGTCGATCCCGCCTCCTGAATTCTGAATCCTGCCTCCTGAATCCTGCAGTTTGCACAGCTGTTTGAAGCTGCCCATGTAGCCTACCGGTGCGTCCAGCCAGACATAGAAGTATTTGCCCGGGGCATCCGGGATTTCGAAGCCGAAATAGGGTGCGTCGCGCGAGATGTCCCAGTCGGTGAGCCTGTTTTCGCCCTCTGCCCCCAGCCATTCCTGCATCTTGTTGGCCGCCTCCGCTTGCAGCGTACCGCTACGGGTCCACTGGCGCAAAAATTGCTGGCAGATGTCGGCTGAAAGTTTGAAGAAATAGTGATCCGAGTTGCGCATCTCGGGTTTTGCGCCCGATACGGCGGAATA
>CAYPIG010000089.1:0-8916 GCA_964410705.1 uncultured Gallionella sp. | reverse complement strand
CGATCAGAAATTGCCCGGACAGCACGAAAAACGGCACGGCCATGATGGAGAAGCTCTCAAGGCCGGTGAAAAGGCGCTGCGAGATGATGTTGACCGTGCTGATCGAAAATGAGGAAAAGCCCAGCAGATAGATCAGCACCGTGGTGCCGAGCGCGATGGAGATCGGCGTGCTGGTGAGCAGCAAGAGCAACAGGATGCTGATGATGAGCAGGGCGGTCATGCGTGTGCTTTCTCGTCGCCGAAGCTGTGTGCGGGCAGTTTATCCGTTTTGAAAAAAGAGACCATCACCTGTATGAAGCGATAGCACATCAGGCCAGAACCCAGGGGGATCGCCAGATAGACGATCCACATCGGCATCTCAAGATCTGGCGATTCCTGCCCCGTGCCGTGGATGAAAATCACCCAGCGCACGCCGAAAAAAGCGATGGCGCCGGTGAAGATCATGCCCAGGGCCAGCGCGGTCATGATCATCTTGCGGCGTATCGACGGGCGCACCCAGTTGACGACGAAGTCCACGCCGATGTGGATGCCGGTGCGCACGCCGTAAGCCGCTCCGAACTTGGCCATCCAGATGAAAAGATAGATGGTCAATTCCTGCGCCCAGTCTATCCCTGAACCCGTGGTATAGCGCATCACCACGGCGGCGAAGGTGACGAGAGTGGCCATCGCCATGAAGCTGGCGATCAGAAACTCTTCGAGGTGATTCAAGTATCGGTTGATCACGGACGACGGAAAAACAGCTTATTTCTTCGCCGGTTCTTTGGCAGTCTGAGCCGCATTGGCGGCCTGAATCAGTTCAGCGCCGATGACGGACTCAAATTCCTTTTGCAGCGGCAGCAGCACCTTTTTCCATTCCGCTTTTTCCGCCGGGCTCAGCGTATAGACGGTGGTGGTCTTGGCGGCGATGACTTTGGCCAGCGCTTCATCGTTGTCCTTTTGCGCGATTTCGCGCTCATAGACCGTCGCTTCCTTCATGGCTTGAGTCAGCGATGCGCGTATATCGGCCGGCAGGTTTTCCCAAAAGTTCTTGTTGACGATCACCGCATAGCCCAGATAGCCGTGATTGGAAATAGTCATGTGTTTCTGGACTTCGTGCATCTTCTGGGTGTAAAAATTGGACACCGGGTTTTCGGTTCCATCCACCACGCCTTGTTGCAGTGCGGTATAAACTTCGCTGAAGGCCATCACCTGGGGATTGGCACCCAGCGCCTTCATCTGTGCACTCAGCACTTTGGAAGACTGTATGCGCATCTTTAGGCCGCTAAGGTCAGAGACCGCATGCATGGGTTTGTTCGAACTCATCTGCTTAAAGCCGTTGTCCCAGAAGGCAAGCCCGGTTACGCCCTTGGTGTCGAGTTTTGCAAAAAGCTTCTTGCCCACTTCGCCGTCCATGATTCGGTGCAGCGCCTCCTGATTGGGAAACAGGAAGGGCATGTCGAACAGTTCAAATTCGCGTGCACCCATAGGGCCGAATTTGGCCATGGAGGGCGCCAGCATCTGCACCGCGCCGCTTTGCAAGGCTTCGATTTCCTCGCGATCCTTGTACAGCTGGCTGTTCGGATAGATCTCGACTTTGACTTTTCCTTTGGTCAGTTTCTCGGCGAGCTGTTTGAATTTTTCGGCGGCCTGTCCTTTAGGGGTGTCAGGAGCGACTACATGGCTGAACTTGATGATGATTTCACCGGCTGCATTGGCCGCCCCGCTGATGCCTAAAGCCAGAACAAAAAATGCTGCGGATGCAAGTTTCATGATCTCTCCTTATGGTTTGTTTTTATGATAAAAATCTGCCTCAGGCGGTAAATATACGGGGGTTAAGGTTTTATTGCTATCCGCTGCAAAAAATATTTATTCCTCGCAGGAGTCTGCCTGGTTGAAAAAGGCCACGGCTTCCGATTCCACTCTGGTGCGTTTCATCGGCGGCAGGCTCTGCCAGATGCGTTTGCCGTACTGTTTGGTGATGAGGCGCGGATCGCAAATCATCAGCACGCCCCGGTCGGTGACGTCGCGTATCAGGCGTCCGGCCCCCTGTTTCAGCGTGATGATGGTGCGCGGCAACTGATACTCCATGAAGGCGTTGCGCCCCTGTTTGGCTATCTGTGCGATGCGTGCGGCCAGCACCGGGTCGTCGGGCGGCGCGAAGGGCAGCTTATCTATGATGACCAGCGACAAAGCCTCGCCTCTTACGTCCACACCTTCCCAGAATGACTGACTGCCCAGCAATACCGCATTGCCGTGTTCGCGAAAACGCCCCAATAGTTCGTTGCGCGAACCCTCGCCTTGCAGCAGCAGCGGATAGCTCCATCCTCTGCGGTCGAATTCGGCCTGCAAGATCTCATAGGCCAGCTGCATCGCGCGTAAACTGGTGAACAGCAAAAAAGCGCGGCCGCGGCTTGCCTCTATCATCGGCAAAGCCGCCTGTATTACCGCCTCGGTATAGCCTGCGCTGTTGGGTTCGGGCAATCCGGCAGGCACATACAGCAGAGCCTGCTTCTGATAATCGAAAGGGCTGTCCCAGCAGGCGGTTTTGGCCTTTAGCAGTCCCATCTCGGACTGATAGTGTGAAAAATCCTGTTTCACCGCCAGAGTGGCCGAGGTGAATATCCAGGCGCGAGCGTTGTTGCCTATCTGTTTTTCGAAAATCTCGGCGATCGACAGCGGGGTGGAATTGAGCTGCAGCGAGTGGTGATAGACTTCCAGCCAGCGCACCTGATCGTCGGGCCGGTCTTGTTGCCAGTTTTTCAAAAGCTGGCTAAAGCTCTGCACGCGCTGCCAGCAGTTTTCCAGCTCTTCGCTGCGCTGGGCCTGACTCTCCAGCATGCCGTTGATTTGCGAGAGTTTTTCTGTCAGGTTTTGCAGCGCGGGCGCGAAATCCTTGAAGCTTTCGGTCGCAACGGACGGCATGCGGCCTTCTTTTTTGAACACCAGCCGCAGATCCCGTGCCGCCTTGTCCAGTTCGTCGCAGGCTTTAGGCAGGGCTGCAAAATCCTTGGCCGAAGTCAGCGCCTCGATGCGCGTGTCCTGCGCCAGATCGAGCAGCTGCGAGGTGGAGAGATTTTCGCCGAAGAACAGGCTGGCGGTCTCGGGCAGCTGATGGGCTTCGTCGAAGATCACCGTGTTGCAGGCGGGCAGCAGTTCCGCCACGCCATCGTCCTTTAGCATCACATCGGCAAAAAACAGGTGATGGTTGACCACCACGATGTCCGACTTCATCGCTTCGGTGCGGGCGTGCAGCACGAAGCATTCCTTGTGACTGGGGCATTCTTGTCCCAGGCAATTGTCGCGGGTGGAGGTTACCTGCAGCCAGATCGGAGCATTTTCGGGCACATCGGCCACCCCGCTCTTGTCGCCGGTATGGCTGATTTTGGCGTATTTTTTGATTTTTCCCAGATGCCGGATGTCCTCTCGCGTGGCGAAGCGGCCATCCTGTGCCGCACGTTCCAGGTGATAGTGGCAGATATAGTTGGCCCGCCCCTTGAGCAGCGCGATCGAAACCGGCGCTTTCAAGGCATCCCGCACCATGGGCAGGTCTTTTTGAAACAGCTGGTCCTGTAAATTCTTGGTGCCGGTGGAGATGATCACTTTGCCGCCGCCCAGCAGCGCGGGTACCAGATAGGCGAAGGTCTTGCCGGTTCCGGTGCCGGCTTCGGCTACCAGTATCGAATTGTTTTTGATCGCATCGGCGACCGCCATCGCCATCTGCCGCTGCTGTTCTCGTGGCCGGAACGAGGATACCTCGGAGGCTAGCGGGCTTTGTTCTGAAAAGAAACGGAATACTTCATCGGACATGGCATGAGCGTGCAAAAAAATAGCCGTGATGGTATCGCAAAGCGGGGCTTGCAGGCGGGAAAAATCTAATTTCGCCGTCAGTCGCAGTATCTTTCCTGTATGTCCAGAATTTCCGGAACTATGCCCATGAACAGCTCGACGAGCGCAGGATCGAACTGAATACCGGCCTGAGCGCGTAAGTACTCCAGCGTATCCTCCAGCGGCCAGGGCTTTTTATAGGGGCGATGGCTGGTCAGCGCATCGAATACATCGGCGATGGCGACGATGCGTCCGACCAGCGGAATGTCCTCGCCTGCAATGCCATTCGGATATCCTGTGCCGTCCCATTTTTCGTGATGCATCAGCGCGACGGTCAGAGCCATCTGCATCAGATCGGACGGGTCGTCTCCTATGATGGAACCGCCTATTTCGACGTGCCTGATCATGATCCGCCATTCAGGCTCGTTCAGTTTTCCGGGTTTGAGCAGGATGGCATCGGGGATGCCGAGCTTGCCGACATCGTGCATGGAGGCCGCCAAAAGCAGCAGGCTCGCTTCCTCCTGACTCATACCCGCTGCCAGTGCGAGTTGGCGCGAATAGCGGCTCATGCGCATCACGTGCATGCCTGTTTCATTGTCCCGGTACTCCGAGGCGCGCCCCAGCCGCTCCACGATCTGTTTGCGCGTTCGTGTAAGTTCCTTGGTGCGTTCATCGACCAGCTGTTCAAGATGAAAACGGTAAAGGGTATTTTCCCGTTTCAGACGGGCGCGCTCTACGCAGCTGCGCACCGAGTGTTCCAGGGCCGCCATGTTGAGTATGGGTTTGGTGACGAAATCCCATACGCCTTTATGCAGTGCATCGACCGCATTTTGCAGATTTCCGGTGCCGGACACGACGATGACCGGCTGATCCGGACAGATCTGACGCAGCGCGTCGATGAAGGCGAGCCCGTCCATCACCGGCATGGTCAGATCGACCAGCACGATGTCGGGTTGATGGATGCGGAACATCGCCAGTCCCGACTCGCCGTTGTTCGCTTCGAATACCTCTACTCCTGAGTCTTCAAAATAGGTGCGGATGCTGCGCCTTAAGCGGTCATCGTCGTCTATAGTCAGCAGTGAAAAGGGATCTGAATAATTGGTGTTCGGCATGATTATCTCCGGCTGTGGATTTTGCGCAGATGCATGAACAGCGCATCGGGATCGGCAAGGGGTTTGGCAAATACGCTCTCATCGGTCAGGCCGATATTCCGCAGCGCATCGGGCAGGCTGTATCCGACGACGCCGGTATGGATGATAAATTTCAGTTCCGGGTGCTGTGCGTGGGCGGCGAGGATAAACTCGTTGCCGCTCATGCCCGGCAGGCGGATGTCGACGATGGCGATATCGATGTCACGCATCAGCTGCATGGCATGCTCTCCGCTTTCAGCGCCGATTACGTCAAAGCCTTCGTCTTCGAGGAGCGCCATCAGGTTGCGACGCAGGCTGGGATGGTCATCCAGAACTAGTACCAGAATTCTAGGCATTTTTTTCTCCCCGATTGAGCGGCAGCATCAGCGTAAAGGTGGCGCCCTGACCGGGTGTCGAATCCAGCGTGAATTTCCCGCCGTGCTTATCGACGACGATGGCATAGGAAATCCACAAGCCGAGCCCGGTGCCCATGCCGGGAGCCTTGGTGGTAAAAAAGGGTTCGAAGGCGCGACGGCGCGCATCGATGCTGAATCCGGGGCCGTTGTCGTGTACTTCGATACGAACGCAACCTTCGTCCAGTCTTGCGCGCAGGCTGATTTTAGGCTCGAACGCAGCGTCGGCAGCCAGTTTTTCAGACAGCGCCTGAGCGCTGTTTTTGAGCAGGTTGAGCAATACCTGTTCGATCTGGCTGCGCAGCATGGGGACGGGCGGCAGGTCGGAATCTATTTCGGTGCTTATCCTGATCTGACGAAAATCGATATTTTTTTTGAGATCGTAGTCTTTTCTTGCCAGCTCTACAGTCTGTTCAAACACCTCGTCTATCATTGCTAAAGACGGAGTCGATTCGCTCTTGCGGCTGAATTCGAGCAGGTTGCGCACGATCTTGGATGCGCGCTCGCCGTCCGATTTGATGTCGTCCAGAAAATTCAGGATGCTGCGTTTTTCAAGGTAGGCCCGTATCGTGCCGACCGTGGTGCCGCACTCTTGCGCCGCGCGGTGGTTGGCTTCCAGGCTTTCTGACAGGCGACGTTCGATATTCTGCGCCGCCTGCACCATCACGCCCAGCGGATTGTTGATCTCGTGTGCGACTCCGGCGGCCAGTCCGCCCACCGAGGCCAGTTTTTCGGTCTGCACAATCGCCTCTTGTATGTGTACCCGTTCGGTGACATCGTCTATGCGTATCAGTGAGCCGCCTTCCGCGCTCTGGCTCAAGGGATAAATGGCAACTTCAAAATAATGCAGTTGTTCGTGCTGCCGGTGCTTTATCGTCATCCGTTCGACCGTGCGCTGATTGTGAACTTCGCTGAGTATGGTTGCGAGATCTTCTTCGGGGAAGCTCAAAACGGTGCTCAAAGGCTGCCCGATTGCAGACTCTTCTGCCTGCGCCGCACGGTTGCAAAATGAAATGTTTCCTTCCAGAGTGACGACGATCAGCGCCGAGTGCATCGCATTGGCGACATCTTCGAGCAGAATGCGGGCGGCGGCCAGTTCAGTCAGCATGGCTTCCCGCGCGGTATCTTTTAAACGCAGACCTTCGATCATGCTGACAAAGCGCTCGTGGAGCAAGTCGATTTCATCCTTTGCGTTAGTGTAGCCATCCCGGTTGGCTTGATTGTCCGGCAGTTCGGTGGCGATCACCTGTTCCGTGATCGCTTTGAGCTTCTCGATCCGGGAGACGACCATTTTGCTCAGCAGGTGATGCAACAGCAGACTGAACAGGACAAATGCAACGGACAGATGCAGGACCAGATGTTTGACGCGATTTTCGATAAACGCTTCGTTTTCGTGTCCCGACAGCGTCAGGATGACCTCGCCTATTTTTTGCTTATTGGAAAACACAGCTTGCGTGATGCGTTCAGTCTGGGTGTCTTCCTCTGTAGCCGTGCCGTCGTAACGGGCAACGACGTGCTTGTCGTGCGTTACTTCAATCTGAACGATGTCGTCGCTGCCGCTACCTACGGTGTACAAGACCTGATCCAGCGCCGGATAGTCTTCGGAGATCAGAGCTTCGACACTGTAGGAGGCAATCGAATGCGCGGTGAGACTGCCTTGTCTGCGTAGAATGTCCTGCAGGGCCTGTCGCTCTTCATCGATCGATAACGCGCCGAAAAAACTCACCAATACGGCGGGGACAACGATGATGCTCAGTGTGACCCTGCTGGACAGGTGCATGGCTAGTCTCCGAAAGATTTGATCTGGCTCATGCTGTTGCGTAGATCGTCGTAGTCGCTGTCGCTGGCAGGTAGAAAACCGTCCCGTCCGATATAGATCAAAGCTGAACCTTTCATTTCAAAGAGCGCTTTTTTCACTTTTTCGATTATGCTGGCATCGAGCCCCGCTCTTGCGACCCAGGCGTGAGTCGGGCTGGGGAATGAGGCCAGTTTGCGCAGATTTTTCGTGGAGCCGTATTTTTCCAGCGTGTTTTCGTTGACCGCACCCGCATCATAAGTGCCTGCGCTCACCGCGAAAGCGACCTTGTCGTGACGGCCGACATAATCGTATTCAGCCAGATCGCGGCCGCTGATTCCGGCCTGCATCAGGGTTTTTTGCGCAAGATAGCGTCCGGTGGTTGAATTTGCCTCCCCGAAGGCGAAGCGCTTGCCCTTGAGGTCGGAGAGCGTGAAAATGTCCGAGTAGGCAGGGATGATGATCACGCCGTTGAAGGATTTTCTGCCGTGACTGCTCTCCATAGCCAGCAACTGGATTTTCGGATTTTGCTTTTTTGCGATGACATAGTTTGCTGGCCCCAATCTTGCGATATCGGTTTCACCGCTGGCAATCGCATCGACGGCGTCTTCGTAGGTGGGGAAAATGCGCATCGCGAGGGTGGTTGGCGTACCCTGTGAAGTGAGCGCCTGTTCCAGATAACTATGGAAGGGTGCCATTTTTTTGAGCTCTTCCGAGGGGCGTTCGCTGGCATAAGTGGCAAAACGCAGCGTGTCCGCCTGCACGAAAAGGCTGAAGGTCAGGGCAGCCAGGGTGCTGAGGTATTTGAGGGCAGGGGGCATGGCAGGCTCAGCCGGGCTGGATTTCGACGGATGAAACAGGATCGTCGAAATAAAATATGGGCGGATGCTGCCGGAATATCCCGGAAGCTTTGAGATCGAGATAGACTGCTGAAGCCAGTTCTAGCAATCGATAATCCCAAGGATCCTTCATCGACTTGATGATCTTGAAGGACAGTTCGGATTCGAGCAGTTCATGAGTCTGATAATCCCTGCGGTTGACCAGATCCCACTCCAGCGTGATATCGCGCCAGGACGTGACCATTTTTCCGCATACCGTCTCACTCCAGTGCGATACCGGAGAAAGCGGGGTGTCGGGCGCTGCGATCTGTTCGATGCCCGGGAACAGGGCTGAAAAATCGGCTACATGCGGATGAACGGTTCTGCATCCTTTGAGGAAAAGCGATCCTGAAGCGCAGAATTTGCAGTTGTTGAAATGGATGTCCTGCTCCAGTTTCAGCTTGACATCGCTGCCCTTGTTTTTGGGATAGCACAGCGCTGATTTCGGTTTGTCGTAGAGCAGTTCGGCGATGAAGTTATGCTGTTTACACTTGTACTTGGTCAGTTTTTCGGTCGCTTCCATGGCAAGAGACAGATTGTGTTTACGAAAAATCTTCGTGTCGGTGTCATAGCGGATTCCTTCTCGCATCCAGGGCGCGGGGAATTTGGTTTTGAGGCGCGCTTTGCCGGAATGTTTTTGCAGTACTGTGCAAAGGGTTTCCTGTATTCGTGCATAAAGCGCCGCGTCGGCATTGTCGCCTAGCAGTCCGACAACCACTTTAAGCTGGAATTCGATGCTTCTTTCGTGAAAGATCTTCATGTCGCGCCCCTGCATTAACGGATGCTTTAGCTAGGGAAAATCGTAACATAAAAACCCTTTGTCATATAGGTAATTGTATCTAGTGAATCGCCCCGGGTTTCGTAGAGGCAGTTTAGTTTAAGTAACGTTGGCAGAA
>CAYPIG010000088.1:0-9068 GCA_964410705.1 uncultured Gallionella sp. | reverse complement strand
CGAGCTACCGAGCTGCTCCACCCCGCGTCAGAAAACGAACTATAGCAAAGCGCACACGACTGGTCAAACGATATATTCATTTTCCCTGCATACCCTATACATGGCATTTCGATTAACCGTTAACAATGCACTGCTGTTAAACTGTATTCCACATCGCACCGCTGAGGACATACTTGTGAATATTCTCAAATCAATCCACCTCCCCTACTGGCTCGCCGCGCTGTCACTGCTGGCTGTAGCCGCTTGGTATTACTCGCGCCCTCCTCTTCCCATCGTTCAGCTGTTCAGCGTATCCCGCGGCACAGTTGAAGCAACGGTCAGCAACACGCGCGCCGGCACCGTCAAAGCCTGCCATCGCGCCAAGATGTCAGCGCCGGCTGGTGGACAGATCACGCACCTTCTGGTTAAAAAAGGTGAGCGTGTCAAGGCAGGACAAGTGCTTCTGGAACTTTGGAACAACGATTTGCAGGCACAGGATAGGCTCGCGCGCGAACAACTCGCAACAGCACACTCTCAAGCAAAACAATCCTGCCTGCAGGCCGATCTTGCTGAAAAGGAATACTCCCGCGCTGTACAGTTAAGACACAAGGGATTCATCTCCGATGAAGGTCTGGATCAGAAGACTTCGGCGGCAAAAGTTGCACTCGCCGGATGCGAGGCGGCAAAAAGCCAGATCGAGCAGAGCAAATCTCGCATTGCCGCGGCTCATGCGGGGCTTGAACGCATGGTACTAAAAGCGCCGTTCGACGGCATCGTCGCCGACATCAGCGGCGAACTGGGAGAATATGCCACCCCGTCACCGCCCGGCATCCCCACACCGCCCGCGATCGATCTGATTGACGATCGCTGCTTGTATGTCAGCGCACCGATAGATGAAGTGGATGCGGCATACATCAAGACAGGGCAAGTTGCCCGCATCACGCTGGACGCGATCAAGGGTAAAACCTATGCTGGCCGCGTCAAGCGCATCGCCCCTTATGTGCTGGAACTGGAAAAGCAGGCACGCACCGTGGAAGTCGAAGTCGATTTTACCGAGCCGCCTGCCTCCGAAAACCTGCTGGCAGGCTACAGCGCGGATGTTGAGATCGTTCACATCCGCCGCGATAACGTGCTGCGCATTCCGACTCAGGCATTGCAGGAAGGCCGTCGCGTGCTTGTTTACGGCGAGGGCGGCGTGCTGCAGGAAAAAACCGTTAGCACCGGACTTGCCAACTGGGAACAGACCGAAATTACCGGCGGACTTGCCGAGGGCGAACGCATCGTGCTCACCCTGGATCAGGCAGGTATCAAATCGGGGGTTAAGGTTCAACCCGAAACAGCGAAGACGGCCAAATGATACAGTTTGAGAATGTCAGCCGCAGCTTTACGGTTGGAGATCAGCAGGTATCCGCCCTGCGCGGCATTAACCTTTCCATTGCAGCGGGCGATTACGTCTCCATCATGGGGCCATCGGGCTCCGGAAAATCTACGCTGCTCAATCTGCTGGGGCTGCTCGACCGACCGACTTCCGGCATCTATAAACTAGATGGCGGAAACGTCACCAATCTGAATGACGCGCAACAGGCAAAGGTTCGCAGCGAAAAGATCGGCTTCGTCTTCCAGTCCTTTCATCTGGTGCCGCGCCTGTCAGCTGCGATGAATATCGAACTGCCGCTGATACTGGCCGGCATCCCTGCCGAGGAGAGAAAGAAGCGCGTTCTCGAGTTGCTGGACAACTACGGCCTGAAAGACCGCGCCGACCACAGGCCGGATCAGCTCTCCGGCGGACAACGCCAGCGCGTAGCGATAGCCCGTGCGACCAGCATGCGCCCCTCTGTGCTGCTGGCAGATGAACCTACCGGAAACCTCGATCAGACGACTGGCCGCGAAGTCATCAACCTGCTGGAAAAGCTGACTGAACAACACGTCACCCTCATCCTCGTCACCCATGATCCGGCGCTGGGAGGCCGCGCACACCGGCAGCTGCACATGGTGGACGGCAGGATTGTCAGCGAAACGGGATTCGCGGCATGAAACTCATGGACGTCGTGCGGTTTGCATCAAGCAGCCTGCGCGGCAGCCCTGCAAGAACATCGCTGATGATCCTGGCAATGGCTATCGGTGTTGCTGCGGTGGTGATACTGACCGCCCTTGGCGAGGGTGCCAGACGTTATGTGGTCAACGAGTTTTCATCGCTGGGCACCAATCTTGTAATCGTATTTCCCGGTCGCACCGAAACGGCGGGAGTAGGTCCAGGCATGCTGCTCGGGCAAATCCCGCGAGAACTCTCGCTCGATGATGCACAGGCGCTGCTAAGAAGCCGTGCGGTAGGTCGCATCGCACCGCTGACGATAGGCTCTTCGCAAATATCGAAGGACGCAAAAAACCGCGAAGTGATCGTGCTGGGTTCGACATCCGATCTGCTTCATGTGCGCCACATGAGTCTGGGACTGGGGCAATTTTTGCCCGCTGGTAACCTGCACTCCAGCGAATCGGTCTGCGTGCTGGGCGCGAAAATCAAACGCGAACTGTTCGGCAACGAATCGGGAGTGGGTGCCTGGGTGCGTCTGGGGGACAGGCGATTTCGCGTGGTCGGGGTGATGAGCAATCAGGGAGAATCGATGGGATTCAATACCGACGAGATCGTCATCGTACCGGTCGCATCCGCCCATATGCTGTTCAACAGCTCCGGCCTGTTCCGTATTCTTATTGAAGCCAAGAACCGCGACAGCATATTACAGGCCAAAAAGGATGCGGAAACCATCCTGTTCGCCCGCCACAACGGCGAGAAGGATGTAACCGTGGTTACTCAGGATGCGGTGCTGGCAACCTTCGATCGCATCCTGCGAGCGCTGACGCTGGCGGTCGGCGGCATCGCGGCCATCAGCCTGTCCGTCGCAGGAATATTGATCATGAACGTGATGCTGATCGCGGTCTCGCAACGGGTCAAGGAGATCGGCCTGCTAAAAGCGCTGGGCTCGCCCGCAGCGCAGATACGCCGACTGTTCTTCACCGAGGCGGTATTGCTGTCCGGTATCGGCAGCATCGCAGGACTGGTACTGGGCGAAGCTGGCGTACTGGTGATCGGCAGGCTTTATCCTTCTTTGCCGGTGGTCGCACCCTGGTGGGCTGTGCTGGCGGCGATTTTCACTTCGCTAGGCACAGGCATTTTATTCAGCGTATGGCCTGCGCGCCGCGCTGCAAGACTTGATCCGGTCGCAGCCCTTGCAGGAAGATGACACACCTCAGCCTGAAACTGATCGCGGCAACAAAATAAAGACAGATAAAACTGCTGACAGAAAGCACCTCATGAAAAATTCGCAAATCGGATTCACCGTAATTCTGCTCTTATTGGCCATCGGGTTGTATATATTTTTCGAGTCCAAGCTTCATCCCAACACCAGCAACTCCATCGGACAAGGACATGAAATTCTACTTAAACGCGACCCTAGCGGGCATTATCGAGCGGAAGTATTTATCAATGGGAGTAAAGTTGACGCCCTTATCGACACAGGCGCAACAGACGTATCCCTCCCTGGAACTCTCGCTCGGCAACTGGGGATATCGAGCAACACAGCTCTGCGGACGCACACCGCCAACGGCGATACTGTAAGCTTTACGACACGGCTTGAAAGCGTACAGATCGGTGGCATTATCGTAAAGGGGGTTTCTGCTATGATTGTTCCGAACATGGAAGGTGAAGCGCTGCTCGGCATGTCATTTCTGGGACGACTGGATGTACGGCTTTTCAAAGGAACGATGACGATCAAACCGGCTGATGCATTGTGAGTACTTTGACTCAATAAAAATTGAGTCCATCCTGCCGTAGAACTCGATTACAGGAGAGCATTATGGGACAAGCGATGTACGGTCTTGAAATAGCGAGCAATAAGCCATGCAGCTTCCCGACCTGATCAGGCTTACCACTTCCAGCATCAAAGCCTACCGGATGCGCAGTTTTTTAACGGGGCTGGGGATCGCGATCGGCATCACGGCGGTGATTTTGCTAACTTCCATCGGCGAAGGGCTGCATCAGTTCGTCCTGTCTGAATTCTCACAGTTCGGCACCAATCTCATCGCCATTCAGCCCGGCAAGACGCAGACTCAAGGTGGCAATGTCGGCATTTTCGGCTCGGTCAGAACCATCTCGATCGAGGATGCCGAAGCGTTGCGGCACCTGCCCAATGTCGAATACGTCAATCCCAGCATCACGGGGAACTCTGAAGTGCGTTTCGAGGGCAGAACCCGCCGCACCACCGTGATCGGCTCCGGGCACGATCTGCCGCGAGTGCTGACAAGCCGCGTGCAGATGGGAAGTTTTTTACCGGACGATGATCCGACCAATGCGCGCGCCTTCGTTGTGCTGGGTTCAAAAGTGCGTCAGGAACTGTTCGCCGGAGTCAATCCTCTGGGCAACTATCTTCGCATCGGCGGACAACGCTACCGGGTGGTTGGGGTGATGGAACCCAAAGGGCAGATGTTGGGTTTTGATCTGGACGATACCGTGTTCATCCCGGCGTCCCGAGCACTGGAACTGTTCAACCGCCCCGGACTGATGGAAATCCAGCTTAGCTACAAGGCAGGCGCCAATCTGCAAGGAGTCGTCAAATCGATCACTGCGAGGCTCATCGAGCGGCACGGACGCGAGGACTTCACGCTGATCCCGCAGGAAAAGGCGCTGGAGGTGATGGGCTCGGTACTGGATGTCATCACCTTCGCGGTAGGTGCATTAGGGGGGATTTCGTTGCTGGTGGGAGGCGTCGGAATTTTAACCATCATGACTATGGCGGTCTCCGAGCGCACCAATGAGATCGGACTGCTGCGCGCGCTGGGTGCACAGGAAAATCAGGTGCTGATGCTGTTTTTGTTTGAGGCAATACTGCTGTCCTCACTCGGAGGGCTGGCAGGCCTCGTATTGGGAGTAGGCATCGCTCAAGGTTTGCACTGGCTGTCTCCTGCCCTGCCTGTACACACGCCCTGGCTGTTTGCAGTCCTGGCTGAAGTCAGCGCCATGGGCATAGGTCTTGCCGCGGGCGTGATGCCAGCACGCCGCGCCGCAAGGCTCGATCCGGTCGAAGCGTTGAGAAGCGAGTAGCAGGGTTAATGCATCAATCCGGCCAGCGTCAGCATGAACAGCAATACCAGCGCAAACAACACGGAGCGCCGCACCAAACGTCGGGTACATTGCATCGCGGCTTCAGCTCCCTTGTCGGACACACCCAGTTCGGGTCTTTGTTGCAACTGGCCTTGCTGAGTGTAAGTTAAACCCAAACGCACACCGGACGCCCCTGCTGCACTCGCCAGCAGTATTCCCTCTTCGCCATCATGCCAGCTGGACGCCTGAGAGCGCCAACAAAATACCGTATCCTCGAAGTTTCCGACTATGGCAAAGGTTGCTGCAGTCAAGCGTATCGGCAACCAGTCAAATTTTTCCGACATGGCACGCGCAAACTCATCAAAACGCGCCTCGCCAGACTCATCTGCTGTGAGTTCAGCCCGCCAGTTACGCCCCGACAGCAATACCAGACAGTAAAGCAGCGCCCCCGCGCCGCCTCCCAGCCCCAACAACCCGAACAGAGAAAACCAGACGATCACACCGAACAGATGATGAAGCATCGAAAGCAGCGATATTTCGATCGTCAGCCTGGCAACCTCTTCCCGATTCAACTCCTCCGGCCGACCTTGCCACAGCGTAGACAAAAGTACGCGTGCCTCATCCAGCTTAAGATTGTGCAATGCCTGCTGAATATCGGTAAAACAGCGGCTATACTGGCCAAATCCCATGCTCAAATACAGGGCTGCGACATTAAATATCACAGCCAGCAGCGGATGCAGATAATGCAAACCCCAGAACAGCAGCACTGCACCGGTGGCAACCGGCAAAACGGCCAGCCACCATGCCGCCTTGCCGTGGCTGTACTCTCCGGAATTGAAGTGCTGCTGAAAAAACTCGACATAAGCCGTCAGCCAGCCCTGCAGAGGCCCGCGCTTATATAGCGGCTTGAGTTGCTCGAGCAACAGCGCGATGATCAGTGAAAACAGGCTCATGACAGAACTAAAGACAGGATATAGTTATAAGGAAGATAGCACGAAAATTACAGCAGACCGTCCATAAGGGTGTTGATCTACGGCTTTACAGCCTTACGTCTTGCCAAAACCGGCTATCAAAGCAACTTCAGACCAGCCAGGCAAACCCGTCACAGCGACCTTCGAAACCATAGGCCAGTATTTACAAAAATACGACAGCGGTTCTGAAATCATCACCGTAACGCCGGAGTAAAAAAAACCGCACATCGTGCGGTTTTTTTGATCAGCAACGGTTAATTGCCCAGTTTAGCGGCAATCTCAATTTCAGCTGCGGCCCAGTGATCGGTGGTGCAGCCCTGAAAACCCGAACGTTCGGCGATATAGTATGCCGCCGTCTCTACCATGCGGTAGCGCTCCTGAGCGGATGGCTGAGCAACTTCCTGTTTCTCGGCAGCTTTAGCCTTGGGGGCTGCGGCCTTTTTTACAGCAGGCTTCTTGGCAACGGGCTTGGTTTCTGTTTCGACCTGCGGGAAAGGCCACACGGCGGCTTCTGCTGTGACCGCCTTTTTAACCGGCGCCTTCTTGACTTTCACATCGCTGCCGGTTGCTTTTTCGGCAACCGCTTTTTTCGCTGCGGGCTTCTTCTTTTCTTCTACCATGATCGCGATCTCCCTAGTGAGTACTCAAAAATAAATCCTTACAGCGTTGCATGATATTGCGCCCTTCCGCCGTAGTCAACAAATACTCGGCTTGACGGGAATTGTTACACAATTATCAGCATATATACGCAGTTAAACCGGTTTTAGGTGGCGTTATCTTTAGTGCAAACCAGGCTAATCCTGACGTTTTCGCAAAGCGACGCGTTTGAGATACGCCTCTCTGGCAATCTCCACGTCCTCCAGAAAATAAGGCAGTTCCTTGAGCAACATGGCCTGCGGACCATCCACCAGCGCCTTGGGAGGCTGAGGATGAAAATCCACCAGCACCATATTCGCCCCTGCCAGCACGCCCTGGGCTGTCACATGCATCATATCCATGATTCCATCAGGAGATGCAGCGCGCGAACCCACCGAATGAGAAGGATCCACGCATACCGGCATGCGCGTTAAGCGTTTGACCACCGGAACATGCGCAAAATCGACAAAATTCCGGTGCGGATCGGCCATATTGGTCTTCATGCCGCGCAGACAGAACACCACATTGCGATTGCCTTCGGAGGCGAGATATTCGGCCGCATTGAGCGACTCGTCCAGCGTGATGCCAAAACCGCGTTTTAACAATACCGGCATCTTCGTCTGTCGCCCGACGATTTTGAGCAATTCGAAATTCTGCGTATTGCGCGTGCCGATTTGCAACATCACACCGGTCGGCTCACCGGTCAAATGCAAGGCCTCGTTGATCTCGTCCAGATGCGATTCGTGGGTGATCTCCATCGCCATCACTTTGATGCCATACTTGCCTGCCAGTTCGAACACATAGGGCAGACAGTTCTTGCCGTGCCCCTGAAAGGCATAAGGGCTGGTGCGTGGCTTGTAAGCGCCCATGCGAGTGCAAACCTGACCGTTGTCCTGCAAGGCTTTCAACATGATTTCGACGTGTTCTTTATTATCCACCGCACACAGTCCGGCAAAGACATTTAAGGTGTCATGTCCGAAGCGCACACCATTGTAATCAAAATGGGTAGGGCGCTGATCGTCCTTGTGCCTACCCAGTATGCGGTACTCTTCCGAGACCCTGACCACGCGCTCGACGCCGGGCAGGCTCTGCATGTCACTGATATCCAGTTGCTGAGTATTGCCGATCAGGTAAATCTCGGTGACCGTCTGCTCCTCGCCGCGCTCGACATGGACGCGTGTCTTGATACCCGGCATCGACGCCAGATGCGAGAGCAGCGCACGATGCTGGTTTTCGGAAACATTGGAACTTAGTATCAGTATCATGGGAAGGTCCTTAAAAATATCAGGGCAGGCGGTGAACGGCACCCGGCAATTGCACGATATCGCCGATCTTCACATCCACACAGGCGGGATATCGGCTGCCGGAGTTCACCCAGACCGTGCTCATCCCCAACCGCTTCGCCGCCTGAAGATTTTCCAGACTGTCCTCGACCATGACGCATTGCGCGGGCCGCACTGCATGCCGCTTCATCACATGGCGAAATCCGTAAAAATCGGGTTTAGGCCGGTAGCGCGCACGCTCAACCGAGACCACATCATCGAATAAATCCGCCACCTTCAGCAGCTTCAATACCGCCACCGCATAGTGCTGCGGGGCATTTGAAAATACGATTTTCCTGCCTGGCAAGGCGCGCAACACGGAGCGCAGGCGCGGCGCCCTGATTACCATGCTATCCAGATCGGGAAACTGGTGGGTATGCCATAAAAAATGGTCAGGATCGGTGCCGTGATGGCGCATCAGACCGCTTAATGTCGCACCGTACTTGTGCCAGTAATGCTGGCGCAAGGCATTGGCATCCTGCTCGGTCAACTGCAGGTATTCCTGCAGATAGGCCGTCATGCTTTTATTGATGTGCGGAAAGATATGCGCACCGGCATCGTGCAGCGTATTGTCCAGATCAAAAATCCACAGCCTGCGGCTCACTACTTGCTCTTGATCAGCGTACCGACGCCTTCATCGGTGAGAATTTCCAACAGCAGCGCATGCTGTACGCGGCCATCGATGATGTGCACCGAACGCACGCCGCTGCGCGCCGCATCCAGAGCCGAACTGATTTTCGGCAGCATGCCGCCGGACAGGGTACCGTCGTTGACCATTTCGTCGATTTGAGTCGGCGTCAGTCCCGTGAGCAGCGCACCATTCTTGTCCAGCACCCCGGGGGTATTGGTCAGCAGCACCAGTTTTTCGGCGTTCAACACTTCGGCCAACTTTCCTGCGACCACATCGGCGTTGATATTCAGCGTCTCGCCGTCAGGCCCCACCCCTATGGGAGCGATCACCGGAATGAAATCACCCGAATCGAGGAAGGAAATAATGGAGGGATCGATCTTGTTGATGTCGCCGACCAGCCCGATATCGACCATCTCGCCCGGCTCGGCTACAAG
>CAYPIG010000087.1:0-9104 GCA_964410705.1 uncultured Gallionella sp. | reverse complement strand
CCCGCGAAAAGCTAATGGCTTACGCCGAACAGCACGGCATCCCGGTCGAGATGAAGCACAAACAGGGCGGCTCGCCTTACTCTATGGATGCCAATCTGCTGCATATCAGCTACGAAGGCCGCCATCTGGAAGATCCGGCTGCCGAAGCCGAAGAATCGATGTGGCGCTGGACGGTATCGCCCGAAGCGGCACCTGATGCTGCCGAATACCTCGATATCGAATTCGTCAAAGGCGACATCGTTGCGCTCAACGGCACGGCGATGAGCCCGGCCGCCATTCTGGCCAAACTCAACGAGTTAGGCGGCAAGCACGGCATCGGACGCCTCGATCTGGTGGAAAACCGCTACGTCGGCATGAAGTCGCGCGGCTGTTACGAGACCCCCGGCGGCACCATACTGTTGAAAGCACACCGCGCCATCGAATCGATCACGCTGGACCGCGAAGTCGCCCATCTGAAAGATGATCTGATGCCGCGTTACGCTTCCATGATCTACAACGGCTACTGGTGGGCACCTGAGCGCATCGCGTTGCAGACTCTGATAGACCAGACCCAGCAGGTCGTCAACGGTTGGGTACGCGTCAAATTATATAAGGGCAATGTGATCGTGGTAGGCAGAGATTCCAAGACTAACTCGCTGTTCGATCCCAATATCGCCACTTTCGAAGACGACAAAGGCGCATACGACCAGAAAGATGCGGCAGGCTTCATCAAGCTCAATGCCTTGAGGCTACGCATCGCGGCAAAACTGAACCAGAAGTAACAACACCAAAGGGGGCTGTCATGATTCATGAACTGAACGGCGACATTTTACTGAGCGGTGCAAAACTCATCGCTCACGGGGTCGCTCCCAACGACGATTTTCAGCACGGGCTGGCACAGCAGCTGCGCGAACGCATGCCGGCAATGTACAAGGATTTCCGCCATCACTGCCAGACCCGCCATCCCAAATCCGGGACGCTCTGGGACTGGACCAGCCCCGATGGACGCCTCATCGTCAGCCTGTTCACACAGGAAGGCGCATACAACCACGGCAGTCACCCGGGTAAAGCCAGCCTCTCCCATGTGAACCATGCTCTGCATGCGCTTCGCGCTTTTGTTGAAAAAGAAAATATCTCCAGCATCGCCCTGCCCCGCTTAGCCTGCGGGGTTACAGGATTAAACTGGGACGAAGTCAAACCGCTGATTCAACATCAGCTGGGCGAACTTGCTATCCCCGTCTATCTTTATACCGGCTATAAAAAGGGCGTAAAAGCCATTGAACCCACGAAATAAGGAAAAACCATGTCGCAATTCGATAACGTCAGCGTAGTAAAAAAGGGCAATGTATTCTTCGACGGCAAGTGTGTATCGCACTCGGTGCTGTTTGCCGACGGCACACGAAAAACCGTAGGTGTAATTCTGCCCAGCACCCTCACCTTCAACGTAGGCGTACCGGAAGTCATGGAAATCACCTCCGGCACCTGCCGCGTAAAACTGGGTGATGCGACAGAATTTACCACCTATGCTGAAGGCAGTCAGTTTTACGTCCCGGCTAACGGCAGCTTCGTTATCGAAGCCGATGACGTGGTTAACTATGTTTGCAGCTTTGGCTAGAACTCATCTTTATGTTGAACTCGCCGAAACAAACCGCGGCTTGTTTCGGCTAATAATTTAAGGAAACACTCATGCCCTCATTCGATATCGTTTCAGAAGTAGACAAGACCGAAGTCAAGAATGCGGTCGAGCAGACCAACAAGGAAGTCTCCACTCGCTTCGACTTCAAAGGTTCGAACGTACGCGTAGAACAGGCCGAATTAAAACTGACCGTCTGGGCCGACAATGAATTCCAGCTCGAACAGGCGCAGGACATCCTGAACGGTAAACTGACCAAGCGCGGCGTGGACATCAAGTGTCTGGAGATCAGCGAAAAGATCGAAAAAGTCAGCGGCAACAAGGTCAAACGCGAATGCGAAGTCAAAGTCGGCGTCGAGATCGAACTTGCCAAGAAGATCGTCAAACAGATCAAGGACAGCAAGATGAAGGTGCAGGCCAGCATACAGGGCGACACCGTGCGTGTGACCGGCAAGAATCGCGATGACCTGCAGGACGCGATCGCCTTCATCAAGAAGACCATCACCGACTTCCCGCTGCAATACCAGAACTTCCGCGACTGATGGACACGCCTAAAAACTGCATCGATGTGATGACCGAGTTTTCGTTCAAGGGCGAGGACTATCTGTGCAAGACCTGTCTGGATCTGGATCAACTGCTGCATCAGCATGAAGATTTGCCTGTCATCCACGAACTGCTGGCTCACCAGCACGGCATAGACACTTACTCTTACCTGTTCGAAGTGATGCTGGAGGCGGATCTCGAATTCAGCAATCCTCAAGGGTATGCGACCCGTTACATGAAAGACGGAAAATTCGATCTGGAAGCGCTGGACGATGACTGGACAAAAAACAGAACTCAGCTGCAGGTACAATCTCTTGCCGCCACCGATCTTGGCATCAGCGATCTTGATCAGCACCCGGCATTAAAACGCGCACTCTTTGAAGCCTACAGTCTGGGGAGAAAATCATAAAAACCGCACTGGTTTTATTTGCACCAGGCAGCGAAGAACTCGAAGCGGTCAGCATCGTCAACATCCTGCGTCGCGCAGGCGTTGCAGTCACGCTGGCGGGTTTAACGACAGGCGCACTGCAAGGCGCCAGAGGCATCACCCTCGTCCCTGACGCCGCGATGGATACGGTGCTGCACGGAAATTTCGACATGATAGTGCTGCCCGGCGGACAACCGGGAACCCGCAACATGAAGGCTGACAATCGCCTGTTGAAGCTGCTGCGGCAGATGGCGGATGCAGGAAAATGCATCGCCGCCATCTGTGCCGCACCCTCGGTGCTGGCGGAAGCCGGATTGCTGGATGGAAAAAATGCGACCTGTTATCCAGGTTGCCTCGATGGATATCCCAAGGTCAAACTGCAAACGGCGGCCATCGTCGAAGACGGCCACCTCATCACCTCGCGCGGCCCGGGAACGGCGATGGATTTTGCGCTGACGCTTGCCGAAAGGCTGGTTGGCAAGGCCAAGCGGGACGAGGTTGAAGCCGCTCTGGTGCGTTAATTGCTGAAAAAGCTTCCGCCCTCAGTCGTCGCTCTGCTGCTGCAAACTGCGGCCTGTATGCTGACATTTTCGGCAGTTCGCGTATTCGGCACCCCCATCGAGCCGCTTTACTTCACCTTTGCCTGCGGCATATTGGCCAGCCTGTTCAGTTACCTGGCGGCACAAGCTGCCTGGTGGCTGATCATCCAGCTGTTCTTCACACCGGCTCTGCTGCTGATGCTCACCCTCGATATCCCTCCTGAGCTTTTTCTCGCGGCCTTTTTAATCATGCTGGCAGTGTACTGGAGCACCTTCAGGACTCAGGTTCCGCTCTACCTTTCCAGCAACAAAGTGTGGCAGGCGCTGGAAGATCTGCTCCCCGCCCACTCCGGGGGAGGGACCGGGGGATTTAAATTCATCGATCTGGGCTCGGGTCTGGGTGGCGTGCTGACGCATCTGGCGCGCGTGCGCCCTGACGGCCACTATATCGGGGTAGAATCTGCGCCGCTGCCGCTGCTTTTGAGCTGGTTTCGCTGCAAACCCTATCGCAACTGCAAGGTATACTGGGGCAGCATCTGGAATGAAAATCTGCCGGCATGCAATCTTGCGCAATACGATGTCGTATTCGCCTACCTCTCCCCGGTTCCCATGGAAAGACTATGGCTCAAAGCCCGTCGGGAGATGCGTCCGGGCACGCTATTGATCAGCAGTACTTTCAACATTCCCGATCAACAACCCTGCCAGAATCTGCAGATAGACGATCTGCATCACTCTACCCTGCTGATCTGGCGTATGTAAGCCGCAACAATCCGGATAAATTCAAGAACTTCGTCTTTGCGAGCCGATATCATCGGCGAAGCAATCCAGATAGACATATCAGTTTTAACGGTGAAGAATCCGGATCAGCATAAATCCGGCATGCAAACTATTACGCGGAATATTCAAACTGTAAAACCCGCCACACAAACTCAGATGCGTCATATCAGCCTGATAAAACCGGCTCACAAACTCAGATGCGTCATATGAGACTGATGAAACCGGCTCACAAACTCAAATGCGTCGCATCAGTCTGATGAAACCGCCACACAAACTCAGATGCGTCATATGAGACTGATGAATACGTCACGCAAACTCAGATGCGTCATATCAGCCCGATAAAATCCATTGCAAAACCCGAATACCAGGCACGACGACTCTGAATATAGCGGTGAAATTCAAAAGTTGAAAAAAACATTAAATTTTTTACCAGCAAAGCATGCTTATGCGCTATGCTGAACGCGTTGCAGAAAATTATGCAACTCGTCGCAAAGTTTATGATGTGTCTGCATCCGAATATCTCTCAGACATCCCCCCCGATCGTATTGTTTGCAAGTTCTGCCATTCATTTGAGGAGAATCAAACATGACGTATCAGAACTATTTCCCCACCACGGAAGCCGCGCGCATAGTCTGGCTGGCGGCTTTTGCCAACAAACTGCCTATTCATGCCTCACAACTTGGTTTGAGCGATGAAGAAGTCAAATCAGCCGTGGCTGACGCTCATTGCGCCCGATGGCTCATGCAGGACTGGAGTCCATCGACGCGGCAAAGCGGGCTGGAATCATCCGCATTCAAACATACCATGCTGATGGATACATCGGCCGGCATGCAACCTCTTCCAGTCCGCGACAGCTACGAAAATATGCCAGAATTGCGCCCGGCAGGTATGTTGCCGCGCATTTTCAATCTGGTTAAGCGCATCAAACTGAGCAGTGGATACAGCCAGTCCATCGGAATGGATCTGAGTGTTATAGGCGGGAGCGACAATATCGAACATCCCGTGCCCGAATATCATCTCGTTCATGAACATGGTCCGGACGGCATAAGAATCAAGGTAAATTTTACCAAGCTGGGGCATGATGCGGTTTCTATTGAATCACGACGCAACAATAGCCCATGGGAAAACTTAGGCATTGCCCTTGCCAAACCCTGGTATGACGAGCGCTCACTGCAAACACCCGGCACGCCGGAAATCCGCGAATATCGCCTGCGCTGGCATGACAAGAGCGGTATGGGAACAACATACAGCCCGGTGAAAAAAATCACGGTTGGAACATGACTTCATAGCCGCATATTTTCAGTCGAAAAAAAACCTGCCCGAGGGCAGGTTTTTAAGTATTACCAGAATCTACTGCATTTAGAACAGGTAGCTGTAACTCGCAGCCAGCGCGTGGACCGAGTAGTTGGGTGACTGCATGCCTGTTGGCATCATACGACCAGAGGTAAAGCCAAACGCTTCGCCGTTGTAGAAGAAATCGCTGCTGCGCATCTGTTGAAACAGATAACCCAGCGTGACTTTCCCTGCTTTATTGACCTGATAATTTCCGGTCAACTTGAGGGTAATCACATTAGTCTTGATGTCGGGTGTGTCACCGCAAACCAGCGTGGAGTTAGTTATAAAGGTAGAGGCACAAGTTAACAACGCCGGAACTTGAGTTGAATAGCGCGATTTATCCAGCGAGTAGGATAAATCACCCAACAATTCAAACTTTCCGCCCATCAGCCCGGTATGCTTGGTATTCAGACCAACTGCATTGCTGATATCAGTTAACTGATTGGTATAAGTATTAACGGGTACTACATTAGCCGTACCACCGTTGCCTGCGAATGTGGCATTCGCTCCGCTACGCATATTTCTCCGTCCATTCTGCCAGGAAGTATAAGCGGCAACGCTGCTCTCCTCGCTGTAGCTGTAAGTTGCATCCAGATTGATACTGGTATTCTGACCATCCTGAACACCCAGCACGGCATTGTACTTATCACTGGTGTAACGACCATTCAAACCCAGCTCTAGCTTGTCAGATGCCTGCCAGTTGCCAGTTAACACCCGCCTTCAGCATATCCTGCTTGCGCGTAGCATAAGGATAGGCAACAAATCCGACAAAATCTCCACCGTTGATAACGCCATTAAGGGCACCTGCCAATATGTTTGCCCTGTTGCCCACATTCGACAGGAAATTATGGTCAAACACAGCCTTGCGACTGGCATAGTTGTAGCCTGCATTGAGACTCACACTATCAGCGGCCTTCATCCGATAGGCCAATGCCAGTTTATCTTCAGTACTTGAAGGACTGGCAACGCACTGAGCACCGCCCACCACATTGTTACAGCCGCGCTTGATGTCTTCACGCTCGTAGGCTACACGCAGGTTTTGCCCCTTGGCGATGCGGTAATCAGCAGCCAATTCAAGCTGTGTCTTCCGGTTGCTGTAGGGAGCATTCACGCCGGTATATGATGTCAACGCATTTGGCGCCATATTGAGCGGCTGATAGCGGTAGGTATTCGATGCAGTGCGATTATCGCGATCGTTATACTTGAATGCCGCACTCAAGGTCAGTTCCTTGGTCGTCTGGTTGGTCAGCTTCAAGTCTGCATGCGTTGTAACCACCAAACCGTTAAGTGATGCCTGAGGAGGTAACGCGCCACCAAACATCAGTGCACTGGCATAGCTGTCATTCTGGGTGTTACGTCCATAGGAAAAACCACCAGCCAGCTTGGTAGCAGATGAAAAGGCATAGCCACCGGTCAGATTGATCTGATGAAATTCGTTGCTCGGCGCGGTACTCATGGATAATTGCTGGTAGGTACAGGCACCACCGGAAGCGCAAGTCGAAACCGATGTCGCGTTATTTGCAACAGGATTTTGCCAACTCAGGCTGTTGTAACCATCACGGAAGATCGAACCGTAATAAGCGCCCGTCAGATGACCATTATCTCCGAGCCAGTTAAGTGCCAGATTGAAGTTATCCGTTTTGTAATTGGTCGGATTCATCAATACACTAACAGCTTCGGCGCGCCACGTACTTGTAACCGGGGCCGTAATCAAACCCGTTTGTGAAGCACCTGCGATCAGTTTTGCACCAGTCTGATTGAGATGGTTGTAATCAAAATTGACGCTAAACTGTTCATTGAAGATGTAATTTGCCGCAAATGACGTATTTTTACGCGTCGTACCCACTTTTTCGGTATGGAAAGCTGCACGCTGAATTGCGGTCAAAACGCGCGTACTACCTGTTACCCCGGGTACATTCATGTTTACAGGATTACCATTTACCGTACCAAAAGTCGCCGGCATGGTAAAGGTATTACCCCCCATCGCACCTTGTTGCGGCGTTTGATAAGTGTCGGTGATGTTGTGGCGCAGCTCGTCGTATCCTATGCTCAAATCCCACTTACCCTGGTTGCTCAGCGAGCCGCCCAGGGAACGTGAGGTTGTACCCAGATCGCGACCGTTGATATTCCAGCGCATACCATCCGCCACTCCGTTATAAGCATTGCCTCCGCGAATATCAAAGTTACCGACAATGCTGGCACCGGAAGTATTCAAGCCGCTGTATTCACCGAATTTGGCGGACTGTTGTGAGACATTTCCCACGCCGATCTCGACTGAATTGGCAGGGCGCTTCAAGGCAGCAACTTCGTCGCTTACTTCATCAGCGGCATGAACTGGCATGGCAAACATGGCAAGCAAAGCGCCTTGCACAGCTAATGTCAGCACATCAATTTTGATATTTTCATTATGCATTTTCATAATCATCTCCGATTCATTAGTTTAGCGATGCAACAGTGCGCCGGCAGGATGGTTCGAACCATGCACCATGGAGTGGCAGTTCTGGCAACCGCGTCCTGTGTAACTTTCACTCGGATTTGTTGCAGTTGTCGCCGTAATGCCGCCCTGAATACCGGCAGCATTTGCAGCAGCTGGAACCTTGCTGTTATGCGGTCCGTTGTGGCATTCCGAACACAGGAACGGTGCGCGAGACTTCAGCAATGGCGAAATATTTGAACCGTGCGGGGTATGGCAGGTACTGCAATCTTCCGACACAGGCTGATGCTCCCACAGGAAAGGACCGCGTTTTTCAGCATGGCAGGTGTAGCACGTCTCATTGAGAGTATTTTTCTTCAGCAACTTGGGGCCTGCTGAACCATGGGAGTTATGGCAATCCGAACAGGCCACCTTGCCTTCACCGATAGGGTGGTGAGAAATACGGTTTTCCTGAGCGCGTTGCTCCTTGTGGCAGGTGTAGCACACTTCAGGCTGGGTACGTTTGTCGCGCACCTTGTCATGAGCCGTGTGTACCTGATGGCAGGAAGTGCAGGCAACATCGTTGGTTTGATGGGCACTGCCAGTCCACAGATGGCGCTTGCTGTCCTTGGCATGACAAGTAAGACAAGCCTGATTGCGTTCAGCCGCGGGAGTTGCGGAATTTTTACCGAAAACGTGATCAGGTTTAGGCGGCTTGGCGCTGCCCTTGTGGCCCATATGAGCTACGCTCTCGCCGTGGCAGCTGGTGCAGCTTGGTGTGCGACCATCCGCATTTACACCGTGGCGTGTCTGACTGATGGATAGCAACTTTGGAGAGTCTGATTCATCGTGACAGACGGTACATTTTGCATCGCCCTTTAGAACCAGATCCTTGGCAGCGGCCTTGACCACCTCAGCAGCCTTTGCCACAGGTTCGGCAGAAGCCAGAAACACATGGCCGATATTCTTGCCGTCTGCGGACATCGCAACCGGCGAGAGTACGCCCAGCAGGGCGCACACGACAAAAACTTTTAAAAATAATTTCATTTCTCTTTCTCCCATTAATCCAACATCTTAGGATGCACAAAAAACGCGCATCTCAGTTAAAACTACAGCGACAATATCCAGCCGACCAGATTCTTCATTTCACCCTGATCTTTGGTCTCGATAATCTTGTGATTTTCTTCGGTGCCGTCTTCCATCTTGACCTTGGGGCCGCTGGTGATCTGCTTGATCAGAGTTGCCTCAGCATCCGCCTTGCCTTTGTACTTGATGGCGATCTTCTTGTAGGAAGGGCCCTTCTTGGTCTTGTCGAGTGCATGACACTTGAAGCAGTCGTTTTTTTTGGCCAGCGACTTGGCGGCTTCTTCGTCGATAGCGGCATGAGCCGTACCGAATAACCCTGTCACCATGACCAAGGCTACGCTTGCAATAAATTGTTTCTTCACTTTTCTCTCC
>CAYPIG010000086.1:0-9870 GCA_964410705.1 uncultured Gallionella sp. | reverse complement strand
CGGCGTATCGCGCCGTATCGAAGGGGATGAACGCACAGAATTGCGCGAAGTGCTCTCCCACCTTGTTGTGCCCGAGGGCATGAGCATCATCGCCCGCACCGCCGGCATAGGCCGCAACGAAGAAGAACTGCAATGGGATCTGAACTACCTCAACCAGCTTTGGACCGCGATCGCCGATGCGGCCAAATCTGAAAAAGCGCCTTCCCTGATTTACCTTGAAAGCTCGCTGGTGGTTCGCGCCATCCGCGACTATTTCAACCCGGAAATCGGCGAAATTCTGATCGACACCGAAGAAGTGTATCAGCAGGCCCATGCCTTCATGAGCACCGTGATGCCGGACAACGTCAACCGCATCAAGCGTTATGTGGACGATGTGCCGCTGTTTTCGCGCTTTCAAATCGAGCACCAGATCGAATCGGCTCATTCACGCGAAGTTCGTCTGCCCTCAGGCGGCGCGATCGTCATCGATCATACCGAAGCGCTGACTGCGATCGACATCAACTCGGCCAGAGCAACCAAAGGCTCTGACATCGAGGCGACCGCGTTCAACACCAATCTGGAAGCGGCTGAAGAAATCGCCCGTCAGATGCGGCTGCGCGATCTGGGTGGCCTGATCGTAATCGACTTCATCGACATGGAAAACAGCAAGAATCAGCGCGACGTGGAAAACCGTCTGCGCGACTCGCTGCATTTTGACCGTGCTCGCGTACAGACGGCCAAGATTTCGCGCTTTGGCCTGCTGGAACTGTCGCGCCAGCGCCTGCAGCCTTCTTTGGGCGAGAGCAACTACATCACCTGCCCTCGTTGCAGCGGTATCGGTCACATCCGCGGCACCGAGTCCTCTGCATTGCACATCCTGCGCATCATTCAGGAAGAGGCGATGAAGGACAGCAGCGCGGCGATTCACGCCCAGGTTCCGGTCGATGTCGCCACTTTCCTGCTCAATGAAAAGCGCGGCGATCTGCACCGCATCGAGTCCCGCTTGAGAGTGCCGATCACGCTGATCCCGAATCCGCATCTGGAAACGCCCAACTACACCATCAACCGCCTGCGTCAGGACGAACTGGGCGGCGAAGGTCAGCAGCCAAGCTATACGATGGTGGAAAAGCCTGAAGAAAATAAGGCATCGCAGGAACCGCAAAAGGGCGTGCGCGCGACGGCTGCCGTCTCCGGCATTACCCCCATCGCCCCGGCTCCCACCGCTCCGGTGAAGGCAGAGCCCGCTCCCGCCCCCGGATTGCTCAGCCAAATCAGCGGCTGGTTCAAATCCCTGGTAGCGGCAGAACCCGCCAAAGAAGAACCTGTCGCCGCTCGCCCGCAGCGCCCGCAACGACCAGAACGTTCCGAACGTGGCGAACGCGCCGAAGGTCGCAACGAAGGTCGCAAGCGCCGCGAGCGCAATCCTGAACGCGGCCCGGCAGTTGAAAAACCGGTCGAAAAAATGGCTGAAAAAACCGGTGACAAGCCTGCTGAGGCCAGACAACCCAGACCCCCGCGTCCGCCGAAGAAACCTCAGGAACCCCGCATTGCGGAACCTGTGATCGAAATGCCGGTGCAGCAGGTTGAAGACGAGACTGAAGCTGAAAAAACCGAAAAGAGCGGTGCCCGCAGGCGCGGTCGTCGCGGCGGTCGTCGTGAACGCGAGAAACGCGAAGTCATGCCCACAGAATCATCTGAAACTGTGAAGTTAACACCGACAGAATACGTTGCGATGCCTTCTGGCGCCAAAGCCGCGGTTGTCGAAGCGCCTGTTGAGACGGTTGTTGAAACAGCGGTTGAGGCGGTGCAGGCTGTCGAAACGGTTGCTGAAGCAGTACAGGCTGTTGTTGTATCTCCTGTCGCCGAGGTTAATGTCACCGAAGTAAAGCCGGTCACAAAAACGGCGGCGGCCCCGGTCATCGAGGACAGCGGACTGGTGCAGATCGAAACCGTAGCAGCCAAGGTGGTTGCCGCTCAGGAAGAAGTCAGAGAGCGCCCGGTGATCCGCCGTCGCCCGCGTCAGCTCGAAGTGTATGTCGAGAACGAACCACTGGTTCAGATTGAGACGCAAAATACCAAGGTATAGACGGTCATAAAAAAGCCCCGCAGTTGCGGGGCTTTTTTTATTGCTCTGCTATTTTTTCCGGATATGTTGCAAAAGACCCTGCGCCGCATCTTCTACCATATCCAGCACCCGCTCGAAACCCTGCGCCCCTCCATAATAGGGATCCGGCACTTCTCGCTCTGCATGATGCCGGGCATACTCAAGAAACAGGCCTACCTCCTTCTTGCATCCGCGCGGAGCAAGGTATTGCAAGATGGAAAGATTGGCCTTGTCCATCGCCAAAATTAAATCAAAGCGCTCAAAATCCGCGCTTTCAACCTGACGCCCCAGCATATTGCTCATGTCGTATCCGCGCTGTTCAGCCGCCTGCCTGGAACGCAAATCGGGCTGATGACCGATGTGATAATCGTGCGTCCCGGCAGAATCTATCTCTATGACATCAGCCAACCCGGCATTGACCACATAATGACGAAACACCGCCTCGGCGGTGGGAGATCTGCAGATGTTGCCCATGCAGACGAACAAAACTGAAGTTTTTTCTTTATCATTCATACCGGTAGATAATCCATAAACAGAACAACCCTGGCTTGCGCCGTACATTGTTGCACCAGACGCACCCGAACCCGGTGAAATTATACTCTGGCCTCGAACAGCTACTCTAAAAATCAGCAACACGACCGCACGAGCTATCCGTTCACGCATGTGGATTCAATTCATCACGGGCGTTTTAGCCACGGCCTCCGTTACCCCAAGGTCAGGAGTCGGTTATAAGTATTACCCGATGCAAATCATTGTTATAATCCCTGCCAATTTTTTTCGCGCGCCTCCATGAATATCCTTTACGAAGAAGACGGCAGTTTCAAGGTCGGCAGCATCATGACCGACAACACCACCTCGCTGCAGATCGAAAGCCTGTCCGGAAAGCGCAGCAAGATCAAGGCCGCCAACGTGATGCTGCAGTTCACCCAGCCCGAGATGTGCGAATTTATCCCCCAGGCGGAAGCGCTCGCCTCAGAGATCGAGGTGGAGTTCCTGTGGGAATGCTGCCCAACGGATGAATTCGGCTTCGAAGAGATCGCCACCGAGTACTTCGGCCATAAACCGAGCTCACTGGAAGCGGCGGCCACGCTGATCCGCCTGCACAGTGCGCCTATCTATTTTCACAAGAAGGGCAAAGGCCGCTATCGGGCAGCGCCCCCCGAAGTACTGAAAGCCGCCCTTGCAGGCGCTGAGAAAAAGCGTCTGGCACTCGAAGCTCAGGCGCACATGACCGCACAGCTGATCCGCTTCGAACTGCCAGAGGCATTTGGCGCCCAGATCAACACCCTGCTCTACAAACCGGATCGCAACACGCTGGAAGTCAAGGCGCTGGAATCGGCCTGTGCTGCGACACATCTATCCGCCTCGCACCTGCTGCACCGCTGCGGTGCCCTGCCCTCCACGCAGGACTATCATCTGCAAAAGTTTTTATTTGAAAACTTCCCCAAAGGAACCGGTTTCCCTGAGGTCGGCCTATCCGCATGGGAAGAATTGCCGTTGGGTGCCTCCAACGCATTCAGCATAGACGATGCGACCACCACCGAAATCGACGATGCCTTCTCGGTAGAAAAACTGGACAATGGCAACTGGCGTATCGGCGTGCATATCGCTGCCCCAGCGCTTGGCATGCCGCGCGATTCGGATGCCGACAAAATCGCCGCCTCCCGCCTGTCCACCGTTTATATGCCCGGCGCCAAGATCACCATGCTGCCCGAGCACATCGTCGAAGCATTTACCCTGACCGCCGATCGGGTGTGTCCCGCGCTTTCCATGTATATAGAGGTCGAGAATGAAACTCTGGCCATACTAAATTATGAAAGCCGCATCGAGCGCGTGCATATCGCCGCCAACCTGCGCCACGACACGCTCGAACCCTTGTTCAACGAACAGAGCCTGGCAGAAGAAAAACTAAACTACCCTTATGCCGAGGAGCTGACGCTGCTGTGGCATCTGAGCCAGAAGATGGAAGCTGCGCGCGGCAAGGCCGACAATAACATCCAGCTCGACTACAACTTCCACATCGACAACGATCACGTGACCATCACTCACCGCCGCCGCGGCTCTCCTATCGACAAGGTGGTGTCCGAGCTGATGATACTGGTCAATTGCGAATGGGGCAAACACCTTGCCGAACACGGCTTTCCCGGCATCTACCGCACCCAGCAGGGCGGGAAAGTGCGCATGAGCACGGTCGCAGCCCCCCATCAGGGACTGGGTGTTGCCCAGTACATGTGGTCGAGCTCCCCGCTGCGCCGCTATGTGGACATGGTTAACCAGCGCCAGATCATCGCAATGCTCAAAGGTGAATCCGCACCCTATCCTAAAAACGATACCGGGCTGTATGCCATCCTGCGCGACTTCGATGCGGCATACTCGATCTACAACGATTTCCAGCGCAACATGGAGCGTTACTGGTGCTTGAGATGGCTGCAACAGGAGCACATCGAATCGATCGCAGCGACGGTCATCAAGGAAAATCTGCTCAGAATGTCCGACATACCGCTGGTGTTCCGCGCGCCTTCGCTTCCCGAACAGCTGCCCGCCAAAACGCGCGTCGAACTGGCAATAACCGGCATGGATCTGCTCGATCTGTCGATACAGACTCGCTATGTCGCAACGCTGGATGAGGACACGACAGAAATCGAGTTTAACGATGAAGAAGTGCCGATCGAACCCGTTCCCGAGGCTGCCGCTTGCTGAAAAAACTAAAATCGGTCATGTCGCTGGCGATGATGTTTTCCATCGCGCTGCACGCCTTTGCCCTGTTCGGCATTGCGCTGGTGCTGCCCGAGCCCAAAAAAATCAGCGATGCGATGCAACCCTTGCATGTCGTTTTGGTCAACAGCAAATCGAAATCCAGACCCATCAAGGCTGATGCGCTGGCACAGGCAAATCTGGACGGCGGCGGTAATACAGAGGACGATCGGCAAGCCAAGACCATGCTGCCTGCCATAGGCGAGGACAGCCGGATCACGCCGGAACAGGCTGAAAAACAGGTCGCCCGAATGGAGGAAGAATCCAGGCGCATGCTGACCCAGATGAAGAGCAGTTACACGCTGCCCAAGGCGCAACCCAAGAAACAGACCGACCCATCCTCTGCCAACTCGGACGATCTGGTACAGCGCAGCATGGAGATCGCGCGTCTTGAAGCGCAGATCAACAAAAACAACGACTTTTATCAGAAACTGCCGCGCCGCAAATTCATCGGCGCCCGCACTCAGGAATACCGTTTTGCGCAATATATCGAGGACTGGCGCGTCAAGGTCGAACGCATCGGCAACATGAATTACCCGGAACAGGCCAGACGCGATCAAATCTACGGGAAGCTGCAGCTGTCCGTATCGATCAGGGCCGATGGCAGCGTGGAAAACATCGAAGTGAGCCGCTCTTCCGGCCAGAGAATACTGGATGCCGCTGCGGTGCAGATCGTCAAGCTGGCGGGAAAAAACGGCTTCGCTCCGCTGCCGCCCGATATCACCCGCGATGTCGACATCCTGACCATCACACGCACCTGGTCCTTCACTCCCTCAGATAAACTCGAAAGCGAATAAACTTATTCTGCCCCTGAGTATTGATTTTTAGATTCAAGCAGCTCGTTTTAAGTTAAAGTACGCGTCATGCGTCTTTCCGATTTTTCCAGACTCCTGCTGATCCTCGCCCTGCTGTTCGCACAGATGGGCGGTTTTGCGCATGCCATCTCGCATGTCGTAGCGGATCAGTCACAGGATCAGTCGCTCCCGCACAGCTGTGAGCTTTGCGAAGCCTATACGCAGATCGATACTGCGCTGGGCAGCCCTGCTGTGTTCTTCTCCACGCCTGAAAAAAAGTCTGATCGGTTTGCCGTTCATTTCGCATCCATCTGCCCGAACCGCGAATTCATCGCCTATTCCCCGCGCGCTCCGCCTTACTACGCATAAATCATAGCCATCCCCACCCCCTTGCAGGGGGCGGGTCAGGGCGGGGGTTAACGCAAATTTCTCCCCCCACCCTCCCCCTGTGTGGGGAGGGAACTTAAGATGTGATTTCATGGAGTAAAAAATGTTGAGCAAAACCCGTTTATGCGCAGGCATCGCCGCGCTATGCCTTTATCCGTTTTCGGCACATGCCGCAACCGATGCCGACCTGCAAGCGATACGCGAGCAGATACAGCAGCTGAAACAAAGCTATGAAGCGCGCATTTCCCAGCTGGAGCAGCGTCTCGAGCTGGCCGAAGCCAGCAGCAAACAGGCCGAAGCGACGCAAGTCCAAAGTGCTTCGCAACATAGACACGCCGGCCAATCAGCCAGCGAAGGCGCATTTAACCCAGCCATCTCGCTGATCCTGTCGGGAAATTACGGCACCCTGACTCAAACCAAAGCCCCGACAGGATTTGCCATGAGTGCGAACCCCGGGCATAGTCAGGGTTTCAATCTTGGCGAATCGGAGCTCGGCATCTCGGCCAGCATAGACCCGGACTTTCGCGGCGTAGCAACAATGGCCCTGGCACCCGCAGGAGGAATTACGGTAGAAAATGCCTATATCCAGACGGCTGCTGCGGGACTCAATTTAAAATTCGGCCGCTATTTTTCCGGTCTGGGTTATTTAAATGAGATACACGCTCACGCCTGGGATTTTGTCGATCAGCCGCTGGTCTATGCCTCATTCTGGAACAATCAGTTGGGCGAAGACGGCATACAGGCAAAATGGCTGGCCCCCACCGATATGTTTGTCGAAATCGGCGGCGAACTGGGACGCGGACGCGGTTTTCCTGGATCTGATCGCGCCAAAAACGGCAGCGGTTCAGGGGTGCTGTTCGCTCACATAGGCGATGACATTAGCACGGATCAGAGCTGGCGTTTAGGCACTTCGCTGCATACGACGCGCGCAGAAAATCACACCAGCACGGCAGTTCCCGATTTGCCCGGAACGCCGGGGGGCGTATCCAACAGTTTTTCCGGTGACAGTCGGACCGCAGGACTCGACTTCGTCTGGAAATACGCACCCCAAGGCAACAATCGCTATCTCAAGGTTCAGGGAGAATATTTCAGGCGCCGGGAAATCGGCCAGCTAAGCTACAATCTGACCACCACCGACAGCTACAGCAATACACAAAGCGGTTGGTATCTGCAGGGCCTGTATCAGTTCGCACCGCACTGGCGTACCGGTTTGCGTTACGACAGTCTCGATCCGGGCACCGCGACCATCGGCACCCTGAATGCCGGGAACGTGATCAGCAACTACGGCTTTAATCCGACCCGTACGAGCTGGATGTTCGATTACAGCCCCAGCGAATTTTCCCGCCTGAGATTGCAACTGACCCAGGATAAATCCAGGCAAGGCTCGCCAGACAACCAGTTTTTCCTGCAATACATCATGAGTCTGGGGGCGCACAGCGCGCACTCCTACTAATAAGGGCAGGTCATGAAAAAAATATTATTTGCAGTGCTCCTTATCGCCAGCACTGCCAGTCACGCAGCGCTCAATGTATTTGCCTGCGAGCCTGAATGGGCGGCGCTAATCCAAATACTGGCGGGCGACAAAATCAGCGTCTACACCGCAACCGGTGCACTGCAGGATCCGCACCATGTGGAAGCCCGCCCCAGCCTGATCGCCCGCGCCCGCCGCGCCAACCTGATCGTATGCACGGGTGCGGAACTCGAAATAGCCTGGCTGCCGGTGATCCTGCGCGAATCAGCCAGCAGTGGGGCCTTGTTTGAAGCGGCACGCTATGTGCAGATGCTGGAAGTGCCCGCCCGCCTGGACCGCTCCGATGGCGACGTACACGCGATGGGAAATCCTCACATACAGACCGATGCGCGCAATTTTTTACCGGTAGCCGATGCGCTGTCCAAAAAACTGATTGCACTCGACCCTGCCAATAACGGGTATTACCAACAGCAGCTTGCTCTGTTCAATAAGCAGTGGCGCGCGGCGATTGCCCGGTGGGAAAAGCAGGCCGAACCGCTCAAAGGCACGGCTGTCATCGCTCAGCATCGCGGTTTCCCCTACCTCAATAACTGGCTGGGATTAAGACAGGTTGCTGAACTGGAGCCCAAACCGGGCATGGAGCCTGGCGCGTCACATCTGTCTCAGGTGCTAAACCGGATGCAACAGGCGAAAATGGTAGTGCGCGCCGCCTATCAGGACGCACGCCCCTCTGACTGGATTTCAAGCCGCGCACATATCAAGGCGGTGAGCCTGCCCTATACGGTAGGCGGAACCCCTCAGGCAACCGATCTTTATACGCTGTTCGATGACACAATCTCGCGGCTGCTGGAAGGCAGTAAATGAACGAAGTTGATATCCTGATACCTGCATTTATCGCCGGGATACTGGTGCTTGCCACCCATATCCCGCTGGGCAGAAAGGTGCTGGAACGCGGCGTGATCTTCGCCGATTTAGCCATAGCGCAGATCGCAGGGCTGGGCATCGTGATTGCCAGCATGCTGGAAATGACCGAACACCCGGTGCTGGTTCAGCTCATCGCCGCTCTTGGCGCCCTGTCGGGTGCGGCGCTGCTGACCTGGATAGACCGCAATCTGCCGGAAATCAAAGAGGCCTGTATCGGGCTTATTTTCGTGCTGGCGGCAACAGGCGGAATTCTTCTGATGAGCCGTGATCTGCATGCAGGCGAACACCTGAAGGATCTTCTGGTCGGTCAGATCCTCTGGGTGAGCCACACCCAACTGATCGCAACTGGCATATTGACTGCCGTGCTGCTTGGCATCTGGCGCTGGTCACTTCGACAGAAACAGGACTATCACCTGGGTTTTTACGCGCTGTTTTCGCTGGCCGTCACAGCCTCGGTGCAACTGGTCGGCGTCTATCTGGTATTTGCCAGCCTGATCATCCCCGCCCTGTCCACTTATCGCACGAACAGCATGCGGGCTGCCTGGGGGATAGGAATATCAGGCTACGGCATCGGCCTGCTGCTCTCGTGGTTCTTCGATCTGCCGGCAGGGGCTGCGATCGTCTGGGCCATGGCGATAGTGGGCTGTGCGCGGTTAATTAAATCAAGAATCTGATAGAGGCACCAGCTCCGCCCAAAGATCGTGAGTATCCGAATCGGTGATCACGACCTCGACTTTGTCGCCCACGTTCAAATCCTGCCCATCGGTGATATACACCTGACCGTCGATTTCCGGCGCATCGGCGTAACTTCTGGCAATCGCCCCTTCCTCGTCCACCTCGTCGACCAGCACCGTCATGGTCTTGCCGATTTTTTTCTTCAGTTTTTCTTCGCTGATCTCTTCCTGCAGCCACATCAATCGCGCCAGGCGCTCCTCCTGAACTTCGGGCGGCACATGATCGGGCAGATCGTTGGCCAGCGCGCCTTCTACAGGAGAATAGGCAAAGGCGCCGACGCGGTCCAGCTGCGCCTCTTCGATGAAATCGAGCAATTCCTCGAACTCCTCTTCGGTTTCGCCCGGAAAACCGACGATAAAGGTGCTGCGCAGCACCAGTTCCGGACAAATCTCGCGCCACTGTTTGATGCGCGCCAGCACATTGTCGCTGTTTCCGGGGCGCTTCATCAGTTTCAATATGCGCGCATTGGCATGCTGGAACGGAATATCCAGATAAGGCAGGATTTTTCCCTGCGCCATCAGCGGGATCACTTCATCGACATGAGGGTAAGGATAAACATAGTGCAGCCTGACCCATACCCCCAGAGTACCCAGCGCTGCGGCCAGTTCGGTCATACGGGTCTTCAAAGGCCGGCCTCCCCAAAAGCCGGTACGGTATTTCACATCCACGCCGTAGGCGCTGGTGTCCTGTGAGATCACCAGCAATTCCTTCACGCCGGAATC
>CAYPIG010000085.1:0-10491 GCA_964410705.1 uncultured Gallionella sp. | reverse complement strand
AATTGGCCTGGTCGGCGATCGCCTTGACCTGCTGAGTCGTTCCTGCAATCGCACGCGTACGGTCGGCAAACTCCTTTACCGAACCTGCAATCTGCCTGACAGCATCCTGCACTTTTTCGATTTCGCCCACCATGCCGCTGACATTCTGATTGCCAAGGCGAGTCTGCTGCAAGCTTTTTTCGGACAATTTACGCACTTCATCGGCATTTTCAGCCACAGAATTGATGCTGACCGTGATTTGTTCAACTGCAGCGGCTGTGGCGGCGGCGGCCTCGGTCTGAGTCTGGGAACCCTGGGCTATCTGAGCAGAAGAAACGGACAGAGTGGTCGCAGTGCCAGATACCGTTGCGGCACCCGAGGCAACCTGCCGTATGATGGTGACAAATCCGTCTATCAGACGATTAAAGGCCATCGCGGCCTGTCCGATCTCGTCTTTGCCGACCACCTTGACCCGGCGGGTCAGATCCCCGTTTTCCGCCATTTTGGCCATGACCTGACTCAGTTCACCGACCGATGCATTCACGCCCCGCATGATGGACAGGCCAAGAACGATACCCAGCACGCCTGAAATCAGTATCAGCACGATGGACAAACTCCGCATGGTGGAAAACTGCGCATTGCCCTCTTCATACAACTTCAATGATTCCTTGGCCTGCAACTCGATCAGCCCATCCAGAGCTTCTCTCGCAGGCTCATACAGCGGGCGCAGCGCATTGTTTTGCAGCTTCTTCAACTCTTCTACATTGCCGCTGCTCATTGCGGCAAGCGCTGGTTTAATCCCCTGTTCTACAAATTGGCCGCGAGCCTCTTTAAACCGCGCAGCCAGCGCCTTTTCATCGTCGTACATGAAGGTTGCCATGTAGGCATCCCAGTTTTTATCGATGATTTCCTTGCTCTGAGCGACCTCGCTGCGATATTCCCGCATATCTTCTGGGTGGATGATGGCATTGGCGATGGCGATACGGTTGCTGAGCATTTTCCGGGCTATCGTATCCAACTGAACCAGCGGCACCAGGCGATCCGCATAGACGGTGTGCATCGCCTCGTTTGCCCTGCTTGCCGCATAAAGCCCAACCGCCCCCACCACCAGCATGGCACCCAGCAAGGTGACCAGTATGATCAGCAATCGGCTGCTGATTTTCATATCATTGAACACGAAACACTCCCAATAATTAAAGGTCGATGAATTTTATACCCTGAAACGGCTCACAGCACGCTGCAATTCGCTCGCAAGCTGCTCAAGACGCGAAATTTCATGCCCGTTTGACTCCAGCGCAGCATGATTTTCCTCCGACATCTGTGCGATTTTTTCCACATTGCGCGCGATTTCATTGCTGGCCATACTCTGCTCGTGCACCGATGAAGCGATATCGCTGACCCCTTGAGCCGACTTTTCAACCGACATCCCCGCTTCTCCCAGAACCTGCGAGACCGATTCGACATGCTCCTGGGTCGCAGCCAGTGACTTGAGACCGCTTTGCACCGTTGCTTCAACATGAGTCGACTTCTGATTCAGAGAATTGGTGACCCTGTCGATCTCGTTGGCCGACTGAGCGGATTTTTCGGCCAGCTTACGCACTTCATCGGCCACTACCGCAAACCCCCTGCCCTGCTCGCCCGCACGCGCCGCCTCAATCGCCGCATTCAAAGCCAGCAGATTGGTCTGATCGGCGATGTCCTTGACCTGCTGAGTCATCCCGGCGATCGCACGGGTGCTGTCGACAAACTCGACGACCGAACCTGCGATCAACCTGACCGCCTCCTGCACACGCGAGATTTCACCGATCAGACTGTTTACGTTTTCATTTCCCTGACGGTTTTTCTGCAAACTTCCCGCCGAAAGCACTCGCACCTCATCTGCGTTGGTCGCAACAGAATTGATGCTGACGGTGATCTCTTCTACCGCCGCGGCGGTTGATGCCGCAGCTTCCGTTTGAGCCTGCGAGCCTAGTGCAATCTGCTTAGAGGATGCCGATAAGCTTTCCGCCGTCCCGGCGACCGTTCCGGCGCTGCTGTTCACCTGCCGAATGATATCGACAAAACCATCTATCAGTCCGTTGAACGCAATCGCCGCCTGCGCCACTTCGTCACTGCCGTGTATCGTTACGCGGCGGGTCAGATCGCCTTCTTTTGCCATGCGCGTCATCACATCTCGCATCTCCTGGGTCGAGCGCGTCACCCCCGAAATGATCGAATAGCCCAGACCTGCCGAGACGAGCAGCATCACCAGCACACCGCCGGTGAGCAACATTTCCGAACTCTGCGCGGACGACATGGCATCCGCCAGCGCCTGTCCTGCTGCATGGTCTTCATGTTCAGCGATCAAACGCCCCTTTGCGATCAGTTCATCGAGCAGCGGATTCACCTTTTTCGACAGCAGCACCGCCATCTCAACGTAGTTGGCGTTGCCGAGCAATTGAATACCGGGGGATAACCCTTCGTTAACAAAAATGCCATATGCGTCCTTGAATTCCCTCAATAGACGTTTGCCTTCTTCGCTGTGCGTTTCCTTCTCCATCATGGAAAAAAGCTCATCGATCTTGCTCTTGTTGTCTGCGATGGCATCCAGATGTTTGCTCACCGGATGATCGTGCAGTCTGGAAGCTGGGCTGACGGGGTCATGCTGCATGGCTCGCATCAATTGGGCACGGTCATCAGCCACGGCATACATCAACTGGTTCACGGCTCGGATCAGATGAATGCGCCTGTCGGCGATGTCTTCGGTCGCCGATTGAAGCCGGGATATCCCGACAAACGCCAATGAAGCGACTATGATCCCGATCACCATGATCACGCTGACCAGTAATATCAGCCTTGCCTTGATAGTCATGCTGTTTAACATCGCTACTCCCTGTTATTGATTGCTTAAAAACACTGTCAGCTTACCTTAAGTGCACACTTGGTCAAAGGATAACCTGCCCGGCTGAGCTCATCGGCTGATTTTGCCAACTCCCTTGCCGCCGATCTTGCCTCCTGTATCGACTGCACGTTATGGGTGACCAGACTCGCGATGCGTTCAAGACTTTGCGATGCCCCGGCTCCGGCAACGGACTGATCTTGCGAGGCATGGGCGATGCGCTCGACGCACTGCGCCACATTGACGGCCGCCCCCATGATTTCCTGCAACCCTGCACCGTTTTTGCGTATCAGCGCGATGCCAACTTCCACCTCATCGACCGCCCCCTGCATGGATTGAACCGCCGCATCAGAAATCGCGGTAATCTCACTGATGGTAGAGGTAATCGCGGTGGTGCTGCTGGCGGTGCGTTCGGCCAGTTTGCGCACCTCATCGGCTACCACGGCAAACCCTCTGCCCTGCTCCCCCGCCCGCGCAGCCTCGATCGCCGCATTCAAAGCCAAGAGATTGGTCTGTTCGGCAATATCCCTGATGGCATTGGCGATGCTGCCGATTTTGAGTATGGAGGCCCCCAGATCGCTGATCGTTCTGCTGGAAGACGCGACCGTTTGCGCGACCTGTCCAGTTGCTGCGATACTGCTGTCCATGTTGCGGTTGTTTTCCTCGACGATGCTTTGCATCGCGCGGGCGTCATGGAGCGAATCCGCCGCCATCAGCGCGACCTGATCGACGGAACGGCTGAACTGCCCCATGGTCACGGAGATAGCCTGCAGATGATCCTGTTCGATCACCGCATTGTCGGCCACCCCACCCACCCGGTCATCCATTGCGTTGATACCGGCCTGCATATAACCCAGCGGTGTGACGATCTCATCCACCGTGGTACGCAAATAACACTGCATGGCCTGAATTTCACAAAGCAATTGCCCCATTTCGTCCTGAATCGAAACATCCAGTTCAGTTTCCAGATTGCCTTCCATGATGTTGCGAAACTCGCGGTCCACCAAGGACAAAGGCCGACGTATGAAGCGATCTATGCAAAAGCCGATAAAGAAAAACAAAAATGCCTGCAACAATAGTTGCCCTGCCAACATGCGCATCTCGATGGATTGTATACGCGACAGATCCGGGGTCAGATCGATCAGCAGATCAGAGGCTCCGACCACGGCATTTTCTCCCCCTGCATGGCAGGTCGTGCAATCCGTACCGTGGAAATTTTTGCTGTTTTTATAGGGCGTCACCAGACGCAAGGTTGCATCCTGATAGGAAATCACGGTTTGCGCCTTTCCGCTCGACAAAACCTGCCGCTGCACCTCGTCAGAAATTTTCTGCTCGGGCAAGCCTGCCCCATACTGTTCAACCAGCTGAGGCGCTCGCAACACCCTGACCGATTTGACATTACCGGATGAAGTGACTTTATCGATCAGCAAACGGCGGTTGGCCACATCGCTGATCTGCCCCGTCACCATCAGCATATTGCCGCTGTCGATGATTTGTCTTGCGATCAGCGCTCCCTTTTCCTCCGCGCCGACTAAGGCATCCAGCTTTTGTTCGCCGGTCACATAAAGCTGGGCAACGGTCAGTATGATCAGCAACGGCAGCTGTATCGCCGTCTGTAACTTGACCTTCATCGACCAGTTTTTGACGTAAAACCGCTCGTACTTTGACAGCACATCCCGACCGCTTTCACCGAGCTCGCGATACAGCATTTCGGCCTCGGCAACCTGTGCACGCGAGGGTGCCTTGCGCACCGACACATACCCGGTAATTCTGCCGGCTTCGATCACCGGGGCTACCGTGGCGCGAACCCAGTAATGGTCGCCGTTCTTGCAGCGGTTTTTCACCGTCCCGCGCCATGGCCGTTCGGACTTGAGCGTCTCCCACATCCACTTGAAAACCTGAGGCGGCATGTCCGGATGACGCACGATATTGTGACTTTTTCCGATCAGTTCAGCACGCGTATAACCGGACAGCTCGACAAATCCCTCGTTGGTATAGGTGATGATGCCTTTCGTATCGGTCTTGGTGATCAACACCGTACCCGCAGGAAATGGGACTTCTCGCTGTGTCACCTGTGCATGTCTGTTTTGCATAGTCCTCTAACCCAGCGTTAAACTTTAAAGCGCCCGACCGTACTGCTCAAGTCTTCAGAAACCCGCTCCATCTGGCGCGCCTCTTCCACCGAACGCTTGACCACGCGATTGCTGCTATCGACCATGGTGGCGATGCGTTCGACATTGCGCGCAATCTCCTGGGAGGCGTCGCGCTGCTGATTGATAGAGCCTACTATCTCTTCCAGACCGTGATTGACGCTATCTACCGAATCGCTGGAAGCACTGAGCACCCCCGTCACCTCGTCGATATGCGCCCTGCTGCTTTGCAAGGCGATGATGCCGCGCTGTATGGTTTTATCCACCTGTACGGATTGCGTCCCTATGGTCTGCGTCACCTCGTCGATCTGCGATGCGGACAGCGCCGATTTTTCCGCCAGCTTACGAACCTCATCGGCCACTACCGCAAAACCGCGCCCTTGCTCTCCTGCCCTTGCCGCTTCGATGGCGGCATTGAGCGCCAGCAGATTGGTCTGTTCGGCGATATCGCGCACCTGCTGCGTCATATTGGTAATGCTTTGAGTGTTGCTGACAAATACGCTGACCGAACTGGCTATTTCATTGACGGAGCGTTCGACCTGCTCCAGTTCCTGCATCATGTCCTGCAGACTGCGCTGTCCCTGATGAGCGCGATCGGCACTCTCTTCAGACAGCTTAGCCACCTTGCCGGCACTCTCCGCCACGCGGTTGATGCTCGCGCTCACCTGATTCACCGCACTGGAAGTGCTGTTGGCCGCATCCGATTGCAACTGCAAACCTTGAGCAATTTCACCCGCATTAACAGTCAAACGATGCGCCGAAGTCACCACCTGGCCGGCATGCCCCTCTACCTGGCTGACGATCACCTGAAAACTCTGTGCCAGATCGTTGAATGTCTGAGCCGTCTTGCCGATTTCGTCATTGCTGCGCACCACAGCTCGCTTGGACAAATCTCCGCTGGTTTGCATCGCCTGCATGGTCAACTGCAACTCGCTGGCGGGGCGCGTCATCAGGCTGATCAGCCAGCCTATCATGAAGTACAGGAACAGCTGAATCACAAGCTGCACCCCCCACATCGCATAGTTGGCACGTTGTATCAGATCGAATTCATCGGTCAGATCGAGGGTGATACTGGTCGCACCGTTTACCGTCCCTTCAGCCACGTTGTGACACATCAAACAATTGGTGCCGCGAAACTCCTTGCGGGCGATGAACGGAACAACAATGCGCAACGTATTCTTGCCGCCCTTGGCAGATAAAGCAGACTGAACTTTGGCCGTATCGAGTGCGGCGCGATCCATCGCATCGGTCGCTTGCTCTGAAGGCATGCCGGGGCCGAATTGATCCTGCACGGCCTTGCTGCGCATCACGCGCAACTCGTTGACTTTATCCGAGGCCCCCATTTTTTTGACATATAAGGCGCGCTGCTCGGCATCGCTGATGATGCCGTTGATCATCAGCATATTCAGCCCGTTGAGCACACCGTCAGCCGAAACCAGCGCCTTCTCCCTCGCCTGCTCCAGAACATGTTTCTCGAATTTATCCACCGCCGTCTGCTGCGCGATCACCAGCACCAGCAGCAATATCAACTGAATAGGAAACTGAAGTTTGTTTTTTAAGGAGAGCCCGCTCCACCAGTTATTCATTACGCATCTTCCTCTGACGATGAATTTTATACCGCATTGTGACTGTAACGGCAAACACAGGATTTACTTTAGGGGAACAGAGAAAAGAAAACATGCCAAATCGATGGATTGATTTTGCCGCAGCAGGAAGTCCGGACATAAAAAAACCCGCCTGAGCGGGTTTTTTAACCTGAACCGAATTACTTCAGCTTGGTTTCCTTGTACATCACATGCTTGCGCACCACTGGATCGTATTTCTTCATTTCCATCTTGCCCGGTGTCGTGCGTTTGTTCTTGTCCGTAGTATAAAAGTGCCCGGTACCTGCACTGGATTCAAGTTTGATTTTTTCGCGCATTTTCTAGCTCCTTAGATTTTTTCGCCGCGTGCACGCATTTCTGACAATACGGACTCGATGCCATTCTTGTCTATCGTGCGCAAACCCGCATTAGTCAGACGCAGGCTCACCCAGCGGTTCTCCGCCTCAACCCAGAAGCGACGACGTTGCAGATTAGGCAAGAAGCGACGCTTGGTTTTGTTATTCGCATGCGATACATTATTACCACTCATCGGGCCTTTGCCCGTCACTTGACATACTCGCGCCATGCTTCTACTCCAACCGATTTTCAAAAGAGGGCGAATCTTACAGGCGAAATCAAAAACATTCAACCCCAATTTTATGCATCCTGCCAGCTGACCCGCGCCTGTACTCAACCGTTGATAAAAACTGTACAAATCCGCGTGCCAAATTAGGCTAGAATCGCGCCAAATTCAAGAACGGGCTGAATCATGCTGGAAACAAACAACAACGAAAGCCAGACCGCCACGCAAAAAAATCTGTGGCAGGTAAACAGACTGCTGCAAAAACATCGCCTCATCGAGACTCTGGCACACAAGCAGAATCTGGCCGAGCTGCGCAGTCGGCTCGAACAGCATGATGCCCAGGCGGTAGCTCAAATTCTCGAAGCGGTACCTGGGGATGACAGAGACATCCTGTGGCAGCTGATATCCGAAGAACGCAAAGAAGAGATACTGCTGATCATCTCGGACGATGTGCGCGCCGAACTGGTTGCCGAGGCCAAACCTCAGGATCGCAGCACCACCTTGCGCGCCTTCGATCTGTTCGAAGGAAGACTGCGTCAGATCCCGATCAACAACCGCGAGGATCTTGCACGAACCAAACCGATCTGGATCGACCTGGTCGCCCCGGATGATGAGCAGATCGCATGGGCGCGAGAACTGTTCGAAGTCGATCTGCCCAATCCTAAAGATTTGACCGATCTTGAGACCAGCGCAAGATTCTATATAGAAGAAGGCGACGAACTGCACCTGCATTCCGACTTCTTGCTGGACCGTGAAGACGAATCCCGCAACGTGGCGGTCGCTTTCATCCTGCACAAGAGCACTCTGTTCTCGGTTCGCAGCGAGGAATTGCCGGTGTTTCGTCTGCAGCGACTGCGGGCGCGCGCGCAGTCGGGCTATGTATCCGAAGCCAAGGACGTGCTGCTCGATCTTTATGCCGCCGACGTGGAGTATTCGGCCAACGCCCTGGAAGACGTCTATGCTGAACTGGGGGTGGTGGGCAAGCAGGTATTGAGATCCCACATCACCGACGATGAAGCCGCCGTGATCCTGGCATCCATCGCCGAAGAAGAGGATCTGAACGGGCGCATCCGCCGCAATGTGCTGGACACAAGGCGCGCGCTGTCTTTTCTGATGCGCGCCAAATTCCTGTCGGAAGCTCAGCACGAAAACGTGCGGGAAATATTGCGCGACATCGAATCCCTGGACGGCCACACCGCCTTCTTGTTCAACAAGATCAACTTCCTGATGGATGCAACCGACAGCTCGATCAACATCAACCAGAATAAGGATATCAAACGCCTGACCATCATCAGCGTGGTCTTCATGCCGCTCAATGTGCTGGCGGGAATCGGCGGCATGTCCGAATACTCGATGATGACTCAAGACATCCCCTGGCCGCTCTCCTACGGCGCATTCACGATAGGATTGCTGTTCGTCGGCTGGCTGACCTATGTAGGGCTGCGCCACGCGGAACAGCGCAAGGTGCGCAACAAGCTCTCGGCCAACCGCAAGTTTGATTAAAAGTGTAATATTTCTGTCACATAGTTCGCATAGCATACGTTCCAGCAATCTAAACCTCTCTGGAGAAAACATGAACATTACAAAATTTGCTCTTGCCATTGCGAATGGAACCGCTTATGCCAGCGTATGCTTTGCAACCGACATCACCGAAGCCGGCGCAACCCTCTCCTACCCTGCCTATGCCAAATGGGCCGAAGCCTACAAGGCGCAATCTGGCACCAACATGAATTACCAGTCGATAGGCTCAGGCGGCGGCATCAAGCAGATCACCGCAAAAACCGTCGATTTCGGTGCCTCCGACAAGCCTTTGACACCAGAAGAGCTGAACAAAGATGGCCTGATGCAGTTCCCGACCATCATCGGTGGCGTAGTACCGGTCATCAACGTCAACGGCATTGCTGCGGGCCAATTGAAGCTCGACGGCACCACGCTGGCCAACATATATCTGGGCAAGATTGCCAAGTGGAACGACCCGGCTATCGCCGCCCTGAACAAGGATCTTAAACTGCCTGAAGAAAACATCACCGTGGTACACCGTTCTGACGGCTCAGGCACCAGTTTCATCTTCACCAACTACCTGTCCAAAGTAAGCCCGGAATGGAAATCTTCCGTCGGTGAAGGCACGGCAGTGCAGTGGAAATCTGGCACCGGCGGCAAGGGCAACGAAGGCGTAGCTTCATACGTTCAGCGCATCAAGGGCTCCATCGGTTATGTGGAATACGCCTACGCCTTGCAGAACAAGATGAATTCCGTACAGATGAAAAACAAAGACGGTGCCTTCGTCGCAGCTGACGAAAACAGCTTCAAAGCCGCAGCAGCGGGAGCCGACTGGGCCAAAGCGCCAGGTTTTTATGAAATTCTCACCGACGAACCGGGCAAGGCAAGCTGGCCTATCAGCGGCGCGACTTTCATCCTGATGCACAAGAAGCAGGATAAACCAGAATCCGGCATCGCCGTACTGAAATTCTTCGACTGGGCTTATGAAAAGGGCGACAAACTGGCATCAGATCTGGACTATGTCACCTTGCCGGACGATGTGGTCAAACTGATACGCGCATCGTGGAAAGCACAAGTCAAGGATGCAAGCGGCAAAGCTCTGTGGAAATAAGCGGTACAAAAACTGCAGCGCAGCTATAATTACGGGGGGCGCAAGCCCCCTGAAGTTTTACAGTATGGCTGACATCAATTCAATTACAAGCACACACTATGCCGACGTCTTCACATGATGCGCGCCTTAAAAGGCAAACGATATACGACACCCTGTTCCGCAACCTGACCCGACTGGCAGCCTTGGGCGTGCTAGGTTTGCTGGTAGCCATACTGGTGTCGCTGGTGCTGGGCAGCATGCCTGCGATACACGCATTCGGTTTCGGCTTTCTGACCAGTCCTGAATGGGATCCGGTCAACGATAAATTCGGTGCATTGATCCCCATCGTCGGCACGCTGATCACTTCCGTGATCGCTTTGATCATCGCCATCCCGGTCAGCTTTGGTATCGCGCTTTTTTTAACCGAGCTCTCGCCCCGCGTCCTGCGCCGCCCGCTGGGGGTTGCCATCGAACTGTTAGCCGGCATACCCAGCATCATCTACGGCATGTGGGGACTATTCGTATTCGCACCTTTGTTCGCCGACCATGTTGAACCCTGGCTCAACGAGCATATCTGCCCCCTGCCCTATATCGGCCCCTTTGTCAGCGGCCCGCCTATGGGAATCGGCATACTGACCGCCCTCATCATACTGGCGATCACGGTAATCCAGATAATCGGATAGGTGATGGGTGACGTATTCGATGTATTTCCCACCATGCTCCAGGAA
>CAYPIG010000084.1:0-10678 GCA_964410705.1 uncultured Gallionella sp. | reverse complement strand
CTCGGCCAGTTCGCCGTCGCGGTTCGCCAGCGCTTCGACGATCTGGCGGTGTTGTTGCAGTGCGGGACGGGTGCGCTGCGCGTTGCGGCTGGTGCGAAACCGGCACATGCGCAGCAGCTGGTATTGTTCGCTGCCTAAAAGCTCCATCAGCATTTCGTTGCGGCTGCCGCGCACGATCAGATAGTGAAAATCAAGGTTGCCTTCGCTTTGCGAATAGATGCCGCCCTGATCTTCTATCTGCTTTTCGTGGTTGTCGAGCAACAGCTGCAGCTGTGAGATTTCGTCATCGCTCATCCTGGTGGCGGCAAGGCGGCAGGCCATGCCTTCGAGCGCTTCGCGCACCTCGTACAGATCGGACATGGTCTGCTGGTCGAGCACCACCACGCGTGCACCGGCATTGGGAATGCGTTTGACCAGCCGCATGCCTTCCAGATGGCGCAGCGCTTCGCGCAGCGGGCCGCGTCCCATGCCGAAGCGTTCGGCAAGTTCGGCTTCGTTGAGTTTCTGACCCTGTGCCAACTCGCCTGTGACGATGCTGTGCACCAGACGGTGAGAGGCGATATCGGCCAGAGTGCCTTGTTTTGGGGGTTTTGCTAACATGAATCGCCACATTGTCGACAATATGGCGATATCCTATCATTTAAATCGAAATAAATGGCAAATTATTTGGATGGTGTCAACAATCTGTTTTTTCGTCTCTGGAAATACTGGCAGGGCTGTCCGGAAGCCTCCATCACGTCGATCACCGGTTGACGGCGGCTCTTGAAATCCAGCGCACGGCATCCGTATCTGAAATTCGGATCGTGCGTGATGTAATAGTGGCTGCAGTCTTTGCAATTGGTCATGGATAGCAGGTCAAACGTTTAATCTTCTATTCTGGCGCGCAGCGCTTTGAGTTCGCCGCGGCGGTTTTTCCCCTCCAGGCGCTTCTTCTTCGAGCTTCGGGTGGGCCGGGTTGGCAGGCGTTTTTTTGCGCGATGCCCCGCGGCCAGGATCAGCGCCTGCAGGCGGGCTAGGGCATCCGCGCGGTTTTTCTCCTGAGTCCTGTAGCGCTGCGCCTTGAGGATGATCACGTGATCCTGCGTGATGCGCCTGTCGGATAGGTCTCTGAGCCTTTCCTTGTACTCTTCCGGCAGCGAGGAGGCGTTGATGTCGAAACGCAGGTGGATGGCGGTCGAGACCTTGTTGACGTTTTGTCCGCCCGCGCCCTGCGCCCTGATCGCAAATAGTTCGATTTCACTGTCGGGGATTTCGATGTCCGGACTTATCTGCATGAAGCCAGTACCGGCTTGAGATAGACCCCGGTGACGCTCTTTTTATTTTTGGCGATATCGCAAGGTGCGCCCTGTGCGATGATCTGTCCGCCGCCGCTCCCTCCTTCCGGACCCAGATCGATGACCCAGTCCGCCGTTTTGATCACATCCAGATTGTGTTCGATCACTACCAGCGTGTTGCCCTGATCGCGCAGCTTGTGGATGACTTTCAGCAGCAGGGCGATATCGTGAAAATGCAGGCCGGTGGTGGGTTCGTCCAGTATGTACAGCGTGCGCCCGGTGTCGCGTTTGGACAGTTCAAGCGAGAGTTTGACGCGCTGCGCCTCGCCGCCCGACAGGGTGGTGGCCGACTGACCCAGCGTGATGTAGCCTAAGCCCACATCCAGCAGGGTCTGAAGTTTGCGGGCGATGACGGGCACCGCCTTGAAGAATTCATGTGCGGCTTCCACGGTCATCTCCAGAATTTGCTGGATATTTTTTCCCTTGTACTGGATTTCCAGCGTCTCGCGGTTGTAGCGCTGGCCGTGGCACACATCGCAGGGCACATAGATGTCCGGCATGAAGTGCATCTCGACCTTGATCACGCCATCGCCCTGGCAGGACTCGCAGCGGCCGCCCTTGACATTGAATGAAAAACGCCCGGGCCCGTAGCCGCGTTCGCGGGAGGAGGGAACGCCTGAAAAGAGCTCGCGGATCGGCGTGAACAGCCCGGTATAGGTGGCAGGATTGGAGCGCGGCGTGCGTCCTATCGGGCTTTGATCGACGTTGATCACCTTGTCGAAAAATTCCAGTCCGAAAATCTCGCCGCAGGCGGCAGATTCGGCATTGCTGCGATAAAGGTGTTGCGAGACGGCAGGATACAGCGTGTCGTTGATCAGCGTGGATTTTCCCGAACCTGACACGCCGGTCACGCAGGTCAGCAGGCCGATAGGCAGCTTGAGCGTGACATTTTTCAGATTGTTGCCGGTCGCATTGGTGATGGTGAGCATGCGTTCCGGGTCGGGTTGCATGCGTCTGGATGGCATGGGGATCTGACGCCTTCCGGTCAGATAGTCTCCGGTCAGCGAATTGGGGTCCTCGCAGATTTGTTGCGGCGTGCCCTGAGCTACGATCAAACCGCCGTGCTCTCCGGCCCCCGGCCCCATGTCCACCACATAGTCGGCGTGGCGTATCGCGTCTTCGTCGTGTTCGACCACGATCACGCTGTTGCCCATGTCGCGCAGGCGGAACAGGGTGGTTAAGAGTCTGTCGTTATCGCGCTGGTGCAATCCTATCGAAGGCTCGTCCAGCACATACATCACGCCGGTAAGTCCGGAGCCGATCTGCGAGGCCAGCCGGATGCGCTGCGCTTCGCCGCCGGAGAGCGTTTCGGCGGATCGTTCCAGGGTCAGATAGTTGAGTCCGACGTTGTTCAAAAAGGTCAGGCGGGAGGCGATTTCCTGAATTATTTTTTCGGCGATGGCTAATTTCTGCCCTTGCAGTTTTAAATTCTGAAAAAAATGCAGCGAGTCGCTCAGCGGCAGTGCGCTGATCTCGTAGAGGTTTTTGTCGGCAAAGCGTACGTGACGCGCCTCGATGCGCAGCCGGGTTCCCTGACAGGAGGGGCAGCTGCAGCTGTTGAGGTATTTGGACAGTTCCTCCCTGACGGTGGGGGAGTCGGTCTCCTTGTAGCGCCGCTCCAGGTTGTTGACCACCCCTTCGAAGGGGTGTTGCCTGAGCACCGTTTTGCCGCGCTCGCCGGTGTAGTGAAAAGCGATATCGGTCTTCCCCGACCCGTACAGTACCGCCTGCTGTATGTTCTCTGGCAGTTTTTCGTAAGGCTGTTCCAGATCGAAATCGTAGTGGCGCGCCAGTCCCTGCAGCAGCTGATAGTAAAACTGGTTGCGCTTATCCCAGCCTTTGATCGCGCCTGAACTCAAGGACAATGAGGGGAGGGTGACGATGCGTTTCGGATCGAAAAAGCTGATGACCCCGAGGCCGTCGCACTTGGGACAGGCGCCCATCGGATTGTTGAATGAGAACAGTCTTGGTTCGAGTTCCGGCAGCGAATAGTTGCAGATCGGGCAGGAGAATTTGGCCGAAAAAAGATGTTCCGTGCCGCTGTCCATCTCTACCGCCAGAGCCCGGCCTTCGGCATGCAGCAGTGCGGTTTCAAAAGATTCGGCCAGCCTTTGCTTGGACTCGACATTGACTTTGAGGCGGTCGACCACGATTTCGACCGTGTGCTTTTTGGTCTTCTGCAGGGCGGGCAGCGCATCGATTTCGTAAACGACGCCGTTGATGCGCAGTCTGGTGAAGCCCTGCGCGCGCAATTCGTCGAACATCTCCAGTTGTTCGCCCTTGCGATCGACCACCAGCGGTGAGAGTATCATCAATCTGGTGCCTTCCGGCAGCGCCAGCACGTGATCGACCATCTGCCCTACGCTCTGCGCCTGCAATACCAGTTTGTGCTCGGGGCAATACGGATCGCCCGCTCTTGCAAACAGCAGCCGAAGATAATCGTGTATTTCGGTAACGGTGCCGACCGTGGAGCGCGGGTTGTGCGAAGTGGCTTTTTGCTCGATTGCGATCGCAGGAGACAGCCCTTCGATCAGGTCCACATCGGGTTTTTCCATCAGCTGCAAAAACTGGCGCGCATAAGCCGAGAGCGATTCGACATAGCGGCGCTGTCCTTCTGCATACAGCGTGTCGAAAGCCAGCGAGGATTTTCCCGATCCTGACAGCCCGGTGATCACCACCAGCTTGTGGCGTGGCAGGTCCAGATCGATATTTTTCAGGTTGTGGGTGCGTGCGCCGCGTATCTTGATCATGATGAGCCGATTGTTGTGTGACCAGCCGCCAATATACGCGATTTGCCGTGCAATCCCAAACGCGCCAAATCTGTTATATGGCGGGCGATTTTTATGATGAGCATGTGCTGCACGAAAAGGGATTTACAGCCCGGCAAACGGATTGCTTATCTGTAGATGAGGCGCAGGTCGCACAGCGGGCGTGTTAAATCATGAGCGTAAAGGCTGGCCGGCTCTGTCTATAGGCCTTTTGGCATAGTGACTTACTGCAAATTCGCGGACACAATGCGTCCTAAGTTCTGGTCTTGCCATAAAAAGGGAAGTTCGAGCGATCATCGAAGTTTGCCAGTGGCTGAAAATCAAATGCAAGTCGCTAAAAATCAGGTCGTGAGGGTTTGAAGTTTTCCTTCGATTGCCCGGCAGACTTGGCGGACTGTTCGGCAGGCTAGGCAGAGGGATCCGCGGACTAGGCGGATTGCCCGGCAGGCTAGGCGGATGGCTCCGCGGACTAGGCAGATTGCTCCGCGGACTAGGTGGAGCAATCTTCGGGTTACGCCGGTGGCTTTGGACTCTATGCAGCATGTGATGACAGGGGTTTAAACCCTTTGCCTAGTCTGCAAAGTCCTCCGGCTAGGGTGCGGATCCCTCCGGCTAGAGTGAGGAGCCCTCTGTCTAGAGTGAGGAGCCCTCTGTCTAGAGTGAGAAACCATCTGCCTAGTCTGAGAAGCTCTCTGCCTAGAGTGAGAAACCGTCTGGCTAGTCTGCGGAGTCCTCTGCCTGGAGTGCGAAGCCCTCTGAGCAGAGTTTGCAGCAGTCGAAGAAAAGTCTGAAGCACCCGGCAGGATATTTTCAGGCATGCTCAAATTTCACGGCAGCAATTGATTTGTACGTGGTGGCGAATATAATACCAACTCATGGATATCGTTCTCGATACTAATGTGCTTGTTTCAGCGATGAAATCGTCTCTGGGCGCTTCTCACCGCCTTCTGAAAATCATAGACCGGTCGCCGCTGAGATTACATATATCGACACCATTGGTGCTTGAATATGAGGATGTATTAAAGCGTGACGGGCTGATGAGTTTTTCGGATGCGGATGCTGTGGTTGATTATCTATGCAGTATCGCTGAAAAACACGGGATATTTTATTTGTGGAGGCCCGTGTTGCGAGATCCGCAGGATGATCATGTTCTGGAGCTGGCTGTGAAAGCAAATGCTACGATTATCAGCTGGAATCTGAAGGATTTCGTACCTGCTGTGACCCGATTTGGACTTTCGGTTGAAACGCCGCGTGATTTTTTAACAAGATTGGATAAGTTATGAGTGTACTCAGTGTTCGCCTGCCGGAATCTTTGCATAAAATGGCTCGGGATGTTGCCGGAGAAGATAAAGTGTCGCTCAATCAGTTTATTGCGACGGCAGTTGCTGAAAAGGTAGCCGCACTAACAACAGAAAAATATCTCGCATCCCGTGCACAAAAAGGTTCGAAAATCGCTTTCGATCTGGCGTTGTCCAAAGTTCCCGCAGTTTTGCCGGAAGAATTTGACAGACTGAGCTAAGTAAGATGCCAGGCTGCGTTCAACTCATCTTCCTGTAGTTGTTATCGTGACCCGCGCTCATGGCCGGGCGCGGAAATAGCATAATTCGTTATAAATCAAAAATCTGTTTGTTCGGTGCGAGATCAAACCTGCCTTTCTTCGTAGTTCCTATCACAATTCTATTGAAAATGTAACTGTCAGGTCTGATAGGTACAAAATCCGCCATTTTCTGATTAAATGCAGGGAAGAATAGATCCGACAGCAGGTTCAGGGCATGTAACAATGAACAACGAAGATCTGCTATGTGCCATAAGCCATTCGGGTGATGTGCTGAGTATGCGGGATAGCTTGTGTATAAATCCATTTCTATCATTTATAATCAACAGGTTATCCTGAATTATGGCATCTTATACAGAATACCAGTTTTCTTATACAGAAGAAGTTCTGTCTATTTTACGTTAGGTCTCAGACGCTATGCCACCATCCGTAGCCGGGTTCACATGGGAAATATCGGATTCCCCATATCCCTCTCAATTTCTTTCTGGCACAAGGGAGTTCGGGGCGGAAAACCCTTGTATTCTGGTAGACCAATATTCAGGCAAGCGACCTGCGGTACTCAACAAGGAGTTCTTTGACAGCGGCAAAATTCAGTTTGGTCTATATCCAAGCGCTCTCCTAGATTCAAACTTGGCCAATCAGGTTCATGCGGTCGCTAATGGCGGGAAAGTGAATGACGGCTTTCAATCATTACTCAGATTCTTGACCGAAAAGAGATGGGATTTCAGTCTCTACTTCTACTATGTTGAGCACTTCTGCAAGGCGAGAGCACATGACGATTTCGTGAATAATGCCGTGGCAAGAACACGAGCGTTACTGGTCCTTCACACGATGGATGAGTTGGAATTCCTTAGCTCTGGAAGAGTGGTGCCTAACCCTGAAGCAGTTCAGCATTACCTAGACGCCTCAGCAGTGGCTAATCTAGATGAGGCTGCATCGCGGCGAGTTGAAGAGTTCTGCACACTACATTCTCGGCGAGATACGCTTGATCGGATTGAAGCAATCGAAGTCGCGCTGATTAAGATGTTCTTGCTGCGCCGTATAGAAATGCCAAAGGCCACCCCGTTGAAGCAGCACGAAGCGTTCCTTACATTTCTCGAACGCGATCTCGGGGCCATATTGGCTCGCGAATCGCATTTGGCACTCCACTATTTCTACGACCAAGCGGGGAGTCTTCTTGGAATTCAGCCCAACACCCCGATAGACCGAGCGCTAGCAACCATCACATCCACGACTTGGGACATGTACTTTCTTCGAATGCCTGAGTTATTTTTCTCGGGCTCGCCTACAGAAATGTGCTTGTCTTTCATCGCAACCCAAGAGAAGCAGCTCGCACGTCTCGCCCGCCTATTTTCAGTTGAATCGATTGTTGGCACACCGGAAGGTGATTTCTTACCCGTCATAGGCTACGCGATGCACGAGCTTCCAAACGAGGCAAGAAGCTCGCCACCACCTGTACGGCCACCACATACGGGCCGGAAAATAGTGCCAATCGGGCTAAGAGATGCGATGGTCAACGAATTGCGAAGGGTGCTGCCGAAATGAGACCTAACCCATCATTCAACACGGACTGGCGCGATAAAGCCGCGCCAGCCGGTTAATTCAGACGTTATGTCTCTTAGTCACCCGCAAAGGAATCGTAGAAATGAAAGTAAAAAATATCAATGGAACCTCTGATAACTCCTGCAAATGCGATAGCTGGCTCGCGCACTGGGAGGAATTCAGCGGTCAAACAGCAAATCTCTGCGTCGAAAAGGCATGCACTGAAAAGGCTACCGTAGGAGCTCACGTCCAAAAAGACAGCTCCACAGATAGAGCTTGGTACATCATCCCACTCTGCAAGACACACAATAAGGCAACTGATGAGATGAAGCTTTACGGCTCACCTGAGCTGGTTTCTGCAAACGTTAGCCAAACATGTGGAAAGAAATAGACATAACCCTGCGCTCAACCCGACCTGGGCAAAAAGCCGCGCAGTTGGGTTAGCTCCACGTTAAGCAGCAATTTTTCCAAGGAGAGTTGATATGAATAAGTTACTAGCCTTACTTCCTATTGCAGGGCTGCTGACAGGGTGTGGCAGTATGTTGGCACAAAAAAATGCCGAGCTTGCACCAACAAGGATAACAACCGCATCCGGTGAGATAGTCACCATGCCTGCACAACTTAGAACGGTCACGAATAAAACAATCGCTGGAAGTTTTATTAGTTGCGCTGAGCCTGGGCCAGATGTAGCCATGTCAGACACATTTAAATTGATTACAGGTATAACGTCTGATACATCATCTTCTGTAAATGGAGGTGACGGGAAATCAGCCTCAGCCGGTAACAAACTGGGATTAAACAACGATCTCCAAACCAGCACAACTGCATTAGAGTTGGCTGGAAGAACACAAACAGTGCTCTTGGCAAGGGAGTTTTTATATCGCACTTGCGAAGCCGCATCCAATAAATGGATAACCGATTTCCAAGTTGGCACGGCTCACGCTGAAATTCTAAAGCAAATTACTGGCCTCATCGAAACGGATAAAAAGAAGGCAGAAACCACTGCCGCCATCGCGGGAGCCGTAGCCACAGGCAAGCTTGATCCAAAATTGCTGGGAAGCGCAGCCACAGCAGTTAGTGGAGCAATTCGAGATGCATGCAATAAAGAGTTTGTCGAGTGTTTGGGTAAAGTGGGGTCCGATGAAAAGAGTAAGGCTCAATGCACGGCAAATTTCAACAAATGCTACTAAGTCAGGAGAAATTATGAGCACATTTCGCAATGCTATTGCTGCTTTAAATGGCAAAGACGTCTATTTTTTTATGGGGTCCACCACGGTGAAAGCGACAATTAGTAAGATTAATGATGACTTAGTTGTTCTCAAGTTGTCCGATGCAAGTGGCGGCTATTCTGAGGTCGCAATTCATATTGACCACCTTATATTGGTCACAGCTTAACTTGTCGCTCAACGCGGATGCCAAACAGCCAGCTTTGCAGGCTGTTTGGCGTCGGTTAGCTTTACGTTATACATTGAGGTGATCCGATGGTTGGTAGAAAAGCTGGCGTAAAGAATGTTGAGCTATTTGGAGACCGTGTAAGCATCGCCACTACATCGGATGACGATATCAAGCATCTTGCCCGATTCGTAAACTCTACCAACTTTGTAATGTTCAAAACGCTGATCGATCATCAGTTTGCTTACATCAAGTGGATTGAAGATCGCCACAAAGAGCTTAAGAAGGTTAAAAAGGCCGAAGCAGAAAATAATAGAGGCCCCAAGGAATCTACCTACCAAAAATACAAATGGTATTCAGAGCAACTTACAACGCTCGAAACCATCAATGCCTTTGAGACCTTCTACAAGCAAACACTTATTTCATTGGCAAAAGCCATTAGGGACCACGTCCCTGCCGAACGACTAAAGGGTGCCGTTGATTCAAAAATACTATGGTCAGTTCGAGGTAGGTTCTCAATGCCAGAGATAATGTTTGAGCATCAACTTTTTCATGACCTTGAAAAGATTGATGATCTGACATCAATTCTCATCCAGAAAAAGAGGTATACCTTCGGCGCTGCGAGCGCAGACTTGAAAAAATCAATTAGAGCTCTTGAGACAATTTTCCAAATTCGACACACCCTTTCACATAACCAAGGGTATGTAACTACGAGCGACGCCGCCAAGTTCAAAATGCGGGGCCGATCGATTGAATCGCTGCAAGTAATCGACCCATCGAAGGATAAGCTTGGCTATGCAATTAGGAAGTTCTTATTAAAGGAAGCTGAGGAATTTACGGCGTGGCTAGTTGATGCGACATCGGACTATTTGAAATCACGAGTAAACGAATGCGGTGCCACTTTGCAAAACTCAATATTGACACGCATCGAAAGTGAAATTGGAACATCAAAAAAACTTCAGGCATTGCCATGGACAAATGCATAACACTTCATTCCAAGGGGCGCTGCGCAATAAAGCCGCGCAGCGCCCCTGAATTCGGACGTTACTTTCAATATCCGGTTTGTCTCGACAGCAGTCAGTCACGACATTCAGTATCAGGTATTACGGCTGAGTAATTGTAAGGAAGGGAGACGTTGGGATTGCTACAGCCCTTCGGGCTTCGCAAAGACGACGTGGGCTGGATTGCCACCGCCCTTCGGGCTTCGCAAAGACGGAGTGGACTGGATTGCTACAGCCCTTCGGGCTTCGCAAAGACGACGTGGGCTGGATTGCCACCGCCGTTCGGGATTCGCAAAGACGGGGTAGGCTGGATTGCCACCGCCCTGCCTGCTTCGCGATGACAGAGTGGACTGAATTTGGTGCGGCGGTGCGGCGGATGGTAGAATCCGCCCCTAGTCAGGCAGGCAGGGCCGCCTGTGTCAACCAGATGGATGCCAAACATGAAAAGCAGTGAAATCCGCCAGCAATTCCTAGACTTCTTCGCCTCAAAAGGCCACACGGTCGTGCCCTCCAGCTCGCTGGTGCCCCATGAAGATCCCACCCTGTTGTTCACCAACGCGGGGATGAACCAGTTTAAAGATGTATTTTTAGGTTTCGACAAGCGCCCCTATACGCGTGCGGCGTCCAGCCAGAAATGCGTCAGGGCAGGCGGCAAGCACAACGATCTGGAAAATGTAGGCTATACCGCGCGTCATCACACTTTCTTCGAGATGCTGGGCAATTTCAGTTTCGGCGACTACTTCAAGCGCGAAGCGATCGCCTATGCGTGGGAGCTGCTCACCGATGTGTATAAGCTGCCTAAAGACAAACTCTATGTCACCGTCTATGCCGAGGACGACGAGGCTTACGACATCTGGACCAGGGAGATGGGGCTGGAAGCTCATCGCGTGATCCGCATCGGCGACAATAAGGGCGCGCGTTACGCATCCGACAACTTCTGGATGATGGGCGATACCGGCCCTTGCGGCCCTTGTACCGAAATCTTCTACGATCACGGTGAACATATTCCGGGCGGGTTGCCGGGAACCCCTGAAGAAGACGGCGACCGCTACATCGAAATCTGGAACAACGTGTTCATGCAGTTCA
>CAYPIG010000083.1:0-10679 GCA_964410705.1 uncultured Gallionella sp. | reverse complement strand
GAAGTCAACGCCAGCAGGAGAGTTGTTGGTATCGACGATACCAATCACTGGAATGCCCAGCTTCTTGGCTTCAACGATGGCACCCTTCTGGTAACCGACGTCGATGACGAAAATCGCATCCGGCAGATTAGGCATATCCTTGATGCCGCCCAGACTGCGGTTGAGCTTTTCCAGCTCGCGTGCCAGAACCAGTGCTTCCTTCTTGGAAACGCCTTCTGTGCCGTCTGCGGTGATCGCTTCGAGTTCGCGCAGACGCTTGATGGACTGCTGAACGGTCTTGTAGTTGGTGAGCATACCACCCAGCCAGCGGTGATTTACATAAGGGGAATTTGCGCGAACCGCTTCTTCCTGCAAAATTTCACGAGCCTGACGCTTGGTCGCAACGAACAGGACGGTGCCTTTTTTCGCGGACAGCTTGCGCACATAGCTTTCTGCTTCTGCAAACAGCGCTACGGACTTTTCCAGGTTGATGATGTGAATACGGTTGCGGTGACCGAAGATGAACGGAGCCATCTTGGGATTCCAGAAACGGGTTTGGTGACCAAAGTGAACACCAGCATCCAGCATTTGACGCATTGTTACAGCCATGTCTATTCCTAACGTTAAGGGTTAAAACTACCACTCGCCAGCCTGACTCTTTCGAGCACCCCAACTTGTGCGAGCGGGATATTTGCACCGGCCAATTCCGATGCAACGCGCATTGTACCACAGCACAGCGCACGGCTCAACAACGCTACTCGTTTGGCGGAGCCACCTTGATGACCTCCTCCAGACTGGTCATACCGGCCGCCACCTTCTCGGCACCTGAAAGGCGCAGCGGCTTCATGCCATCCAGCCTTGCCTGCGCCTTGATCTTCGCAAGACTGGCGTCAGTCGTCACAAGCGCTCTCATCTGCGGGCCAAAAGACAGCATCTCGTAGATCCCGGTACGCCCCCGGTAGCCTGTCATGCGGCATTCGAGACAACCTGTCGCCCCCCGAATCAATTCGGGCTTGGGCGCGTTCCACGGACGGATCAGCTCACCCCAGGCATCGGCATCGATGCGACACACGCTCTTGCATTGCGGGCAAAGCGTGCGCACCAGACGCTGCGCCATCACCCCCAGTAGCGTCGAATTGAGCAGATATGGCGGCACGCCCAGCTCAATCAGCCGCATGATTGCCGAAGGCGCATCATTGGTGTGCAAGGACGAGAGCACCAGATGACCGGTGAGCGCAGCCTGTATGGCCATCTCGGCGGTTTCCCTGTCGCGGATCTCGCCCACCATGATGATATCCGGATCCTGCCGCAACAGCGTCCTCACGCCATCGGCAAAGTTAAGTCCTATGTTCGCCTGAACCTGCATCTGGTTGAAAGCAGGCTCTATCATTTCGATCGGATCCTCCACCGTACAGACATTCACTTCCGGCGTCGCCAGCTGTTTCAGCGTCGAATATAGCGTCGTAGTCTTCCCTGAGCCTGTGGGTCCTGTGACCAGTATGATGCCGCCCGGCGCCTGAGTCCAACTGTCCCAAAGCGCAATCTGCTCACCCGAGAAACCCAGATCAGCAAAGCTCTTCACCAGGATTTCCGGATCAAAAATCCGCATCACCAGTTTTTCACCAAAGGCTGTCGGCATGGTGGACAGACGCAACTCGATCTCGTCACCTGCCCCGCTCACCGTCTTGATGCGCCCGTCCTGCGGCCTGCGTTTTTCCACCATATCCATGCGGCCAAGCAGCTTGATGCGGTTAGTAATGGCGTTATTGACACTGACGGGCAACTGATAGACCTGATGCAGCACACCATCGATGCGAAAACGCACGATGCCAAGATCGCGTCGCGGCTCAAGGTGAATATCGCTGGCCCGCTGCTCGAACGCATATTTGAACAGCCAGTCCACCAGCATCACGATATGCTGCTCATTGGCATCGAGGTTTTTATTTTTCCCCAACTCCAGCAACTGTTCGAAATTCTGCACGCCTACCGCCTGCCCCGACCGCCCCTTGTCAGCCAGATGTACCGAATTGGCAAGACTGTAAATTTCGGGCAGATAACGGCTGATATCGACAGGATTTGCCAGCACGGGCCTGATTTTCATCCTGAGCACGGGCTCTAGCTCACTCATCCACCCGGTCAAAAAGGGTTCGGCAGTCGCAATCGTCACCTCCCCGCCCGCCACTTTTACCGGCAGGATACGAAGACGCTCTGCGTAAGATTTGGAAATGACTGCGGCGATACTAGCGAAATTGAGCTGCAAGGGGTCGATGTGAAAGTAAGGCATGCCGATGCGGTTTGCCAGCCATTCCGTGAGCACATCTGAAGAGAGCAATCTACCGGGAGGTTTCAAACTGCGCCAGTTTTTCCCGGCGATGACAATCAGCGGATTTATCTCTTCGGCGGTGCGATTTTTTGCCAGCATACTGGCATCGGCGGCCGCAACCACGCCATCCTCAACCAGCCACTCCAGCAGCAAGGGCAGCGTCAGCCTGAGCTCTTTTGGCAACGTCTCGCTTTTCATCGACTGAACACCATCCAAATTGTAAGACGCGAGTCTAGCAGATCGATTTAAAAAGGCCGCCGCAACCTCAACGACGGCAAGACTGACTGCGCAGTATATGCTGGCGCTGCTGCTCCCTTCTTGCTGCGAGTATCTGATCCCAGTCATCCGCCTGGCGAAGCTGATCGCACTGACGCTCCGCGGCAACTTCCGCCTTGGACTGAGAATAGTCGAGAACGTGATTTACGCTCTGATTCATGATATTTCCTCTCAAGCAACCGGTTAACTGACAAGCCTATATCGGCAACCCGCTGCAAAACATGAGCCTTGCCACCTGTTTGACACAGCTTTTACTGCCGAAAAACTAAAAACCCCGCAATTGCGGGGTTTTTAGTTGATTTCGAAGCCTTGCCGGTTTATTCCCACTCTATCGTAGCGGGCGGTTTGCCTGAAATATCATAGACAACGCGGTTGATGCCGCGAACTTCGTTGATGATGCGGTTGGAGACTTTCCCCAGCAATTCATAGGGCAGATGCGCCCAATGCGCCGTCATGAAGTCCTGAGTCTGCACCGCGCGCAAAGATACCACCCATTCATAGGTGCGACCGTCCCCCATCACGCCGACGCTCTTGACCGGCAGGAACACCACGAAGGCCTGTGAAGTCTTGGCATACCAGGATTTACCGTCTTCATCGACCGCGGCATTGAGCTCTTCCATGAAGATCGCATCCGCGCGGCGCAGCAAATCCGCGTATTCCTTCTTGACTTCGCCCAAGATGCGCACCCCAAGACCTGGCCCCGGGAAAGGATGACGGTATACCATCGCCGGTGGCAGGCCTAGCTGCACGCCCAGCTCGCGCACTTCGTCCTTGAACAGCTCGCGCAGCGGCTCCAAAAGCTTCAGGTGCATGCTCTCGGGCAAGCCTCCTACGTTGTGGTGAGACTTGATAGTGTGCGCCTTCTTATTTTTGCCCCCTGCAGATTCGATCACATCGGGATAGATGGTGCCCTGTGCCAGCCACTTGGCGGTCGACAATTTGGCAGATTCGCGCTGAAACACTTCGACGAACTCGCGACCGATGATCTTACGTTTCTTTTCGGGATCGGTGACACCGGCAAGGTGATGCAAAAATTCGCTGCTTGCATCGACGTGAATTACCTTGACGCCCAGATTCTGCGCAAAGGTTTCCATCACCTGCTCGGCTTCATTAAGACGCAACAGACCGTTGTCCACAAACACGCAGGTCAGCTGCGTACCGATCGCGCGGTGCAGCAAGGCCGCTGCAACAGACGAATCCACACCGCCGGAAAGCCCCAGTATCACCTCATCGCTACCCACCTGAGCGCGGATTTTCTCGACCGCCTCGGCGATGTAGTCCGGCATATTCCAGTCATGAGCACAGCCGCAGATATCGTGCACGAAGCGTTCAAGCATACGCTTGCCCTGATGCGTGTGAGTGACCTCGGGGTGAAATTGCAGCGCATAGAAGCGGCGTGACTCGTCCGCCATCCCGGCGATCGGGGTAGTCGGATTGCTGGCGATCACGAAAAAGCCGGGGGGCAGCTCGGTCACCTTATCGCCATGACTCATCCACACATCTATCAGTCCGTGACCCTGCTCGTTTACGCGGTCCTGTATGTCACGCAGCAATGCAGAATGACCCTGCGCGCGGATTTCGGCGTAACCGAATTCTCTCACCAGCCCGTTTTCAACCGCACCGCCCAGTTGCGCGGCCATGGTCTGCATGCCGTAGCAAATGCCCAGCACCGGAACGCCAAGCTCAAACACCGATGAAGGCGCCTTGGGCGTCTCTTCCTCGTAAACAGAATTGGGGCCGCCCGACAAAATGATGCCGGCAGGATTGAATGCGCGGATGTCTTCATCGGACATATCGCAAGGGTGCAGTTCGCAATACACATTGGTTTCGCGAACACGACGCGCGATCAGTTGTGTGTATTGCGAGCCGAAATCGAGGATGAGAAGTTTTTTGTGCATATTAAGCTCGTAGCATGTGGCTTGTAGCTTGTAGCCTGGGGCTAGTCACTTGTTGCAAGCCTGGTTAATTAGATATGTTTAATGTCTTGTGTAGACTGCGCAACATCTTCCCGATTTCATCCGACAACGACACCGCATCTTGCCAGTCCGATTCTTCAAGATAGCCAAGCCGCTGCGCAATCAGCAATTGCGTCTCGAGCTCTGCCAGTGAACCCGTTGCGATTGTGATAAATCTCGCAAAATCACGATCCGACCGCCGCTCTTTCCCCTCAGCGATATTCGAGGCAATTGAGACCGCCGCCCGCCGCATCTGGCTCCCAAGCCCATACTGCTCAAACGTTGGAAGTTTGCAAGCCAGCCTGCAAATCAGCACGGCAAAATCAACAGACTTTTGCCAGACCAAGAGCGAACGATACGATTCTATCGGCATATGCTCCCCTTCGCTACCGGCTACCGGCTACCGGCTACCAGCTTTAGTCTACATGGTAATTCGGCGCTTCCTTGGTGATCTGCACATCGTGCACATGAGACTCGCGGATGCCGGCTGAGCTGATTTCAACGAATTCAGCCTTGGTGTGCATGATGGAGATATCGGCGCAACCCAGATAACCCATGCTCGCGCGCAAGCCGCCCATCAGCTGATGAATCACCGCCAGCACGCTGCCTTTGTACGGCACGCGACCTTCGACGCCTTCGGGAACCAGCTTATCCTGATTGGCTTCGCCTTCCTGGAAATAACGGTCGCTGGAGCCTTGCTGCATGGCGCCCAAGCTGCCCATGCCGCGATACGATTTATATGAACGACCCTGGAACAATTCGATCTCACCCGGCGCCTCTTCCGTTCCTGCGAAAAGTCCACCCAGCATCACGGTGTGCGCACCGGCGGCTATGGCCTTGGCGATGTCGCCTGAAAAACGGATACCGCCGTCCGCGATCAGCGGCACGCCCGTACCCTGCAGCGCCTTGGCGACATTCTGTATCGCCGCGATCTGCGGAACGCCGACACCTGCGACAATGCGCGTGGTGCAGATGGAACCTGGGCCTATCCCTACCTTGACCGCATCCGCGCCGTGATCCAACAGCGCAAGCGCCGCAGCTCCCGTGGCGATATTACCGCCGATGACTTCGATGTGGGGGAAGTTAGTTTTTACCCAGCGTACGCGATCGAGCACGCCCTGAGAATGGCCGTGTGCGGTATCCACCACGATCACATCCACACCGGCTTCCGCCAGCAGCGTCACGCGCTCCTCAGTTCCTTCGCCCACGCCGACCGCAGCCCCCGCGCGCAGACGGCCCAGGCTGTCCTTGCTGGCCAGCGGATGCTCGCTGGATTTCAATATATCCTTGACCGTCATCAGGCCGCACAGCTCAAATTCGTCGTTGACTACCAGCACGCGCTCGATGCGGTGCTTGTGCATCAGGTTGCGCGCCTCATCCAGACTACAATTTTCCCTGACCGTGATCAGACGCTCTTTGGGCGTCATGATGTTCTGTATCGGCTGATCCAGATTGCTTTCGAAACGCAAATCGCGGTTGGTGACGATACCGACCACCTGCTTGCCCTGCACCACCGGCAGACCGGAAATCTTGTACTGACGGGTCAGACCGAGCACATGACGCACCGACATCTCAGGCGTGATGGTGATCGGGTCCTTGACCACCCCGCTTTCGAAACGCTTGACCTTGGCGACCTTGGCCGCCTGTTCGCGCGAACTCATGTTCTTGTGGATGATGCCGATGCCGCCTTCCTGAGCCAGCGCAATCGCCAGACGCGCACCGGTCACGGTATCCATCGCGGCGGAGAGCAGCGGCATATTCAGGCTGATATTGCGGGTCAGTTGCGTGCGCAAACTGACATCGCGGGGCATTACGTTCGAGTAAGCGGGGACGAGCAGAACGTCGTCAAAGGTTAAAGCTTTTTGAATGATGCGCATGGGAACAGCCTCGGCAAAACGCGCATTATACGCATCCGCGCGGGCATTGCAAAGCGATGCACCCGTCGTGACAGGTGCATCTTTAAAACCCGGCTACAGCGCTGACTCGTTCACTTCACCGGTACGAATGCGGATGACCTGCTCGATAGTCGAGACGAATATCTTGCCATCGCCGATTTTCCCCGTGTGTGCTGCCTTGATGATCGCTTCGACCGCGGTTTCGAGCATCTCGCTCGATACAACCACCTCGACTTTTATTTTAGGCAAAAAGTCCACCACGTATTCGGCGCCGCGATACAACTCCGTATGTCCCTTCTGACGACCAAATCCCTTGACTTCCGTGACGGTCAGGCCGCTGATATTCAATTCGGACAAAGCCTCCCGCACTTCATCGAGCTTAAAAGGCTTGATTACCGCTTCGATCTTCTTCATTACTGACTCCCCCCAATTCCCCGGGACCGCCCGGGATACTTTCGCATTGTATCAAGAGACAGGCTGCCTTGCAGCGATCTGATCGCTATTCCAGCGACAAATAGCGGATACTGACGACTTCAAGTTCGCTGATTCCCGCCGGGGTCATCAGCCTTGCCACATCGCCTTCGTGCAGTTTAAGCAGCGCACGGGCCAGCGGCGACACCCAGCTGATATGGCCTCGAGAAACATCCGCCTCGTCCACCCCAACGATGACGTAGACGGCCTCGCGCGCATCCTCATCGCAAACCGTCACCGTCGCGCCGAAAAAAACCTGACTGCAATCACCGCGTCTGGCCGGATCAACCACCTCGGCTAGTTCCAGGCGTTTGTGCAAGAAACGCACCCGCCGGTCTATCTCCCGCAAACGCCGCTTGCCGTAAATATAATCGCCGTTCTCGGAACGGTCTCCGTTGGAAGCCGCCCAGGTGATGGTATTGACCAGCACGGGACGCTCGACCTTCCACAAATGCTCGAGTTCCGCCTGCAACTTCCGGTGACCGCCCGGTGTGATGTAATTTTTAACGCCCGGCGGCAAAGGCGCCAGAGGAGACAGATCGTCCTCCTCTTCATCCTGAACACGGTTATTCATTTCACAATCCCTACGGAATAAGCATCAAAAAATCGCCGGAACTTAAGCGAGCCTCGACAACAAGGGGTTGACAATTCAAAATTACCAACAAATCCAGATACGGCAAAGCACTACCAGCCCAACCGGGAGGGAAAAACACCAAACTTACAGCAACTCATTGTTTACAAACAAAATATTCACAAAGACAATAAACAGGCAGCGCAACAAAAACCGTTACCGTTCACGGCGTTACACGCGCTATCACCGACATTGTCCACAGAGTTATCCACAGATATTGTGGGTAACCAAAAATAGGCTTTATTCACAAGGGATTAGATTGCTCTGGTTAAGAATAATCTCAGCTTTTGACGATCGGCTCAGAAATCAGGCTCACTTCGACATTGTCGAGCAATCGGGTCTTGCCAAGGCGGGCTGCGGCAAGCACCACCAGTTCGCGCTCCCTTGTCGGCAGCAAATCAGACTGGTTTCGTATCGATACATAGTCGACAATCCAGCCCCTTGCCGCGAGCGTATCTGCGGCCTGCTGCTGCAACGACACAAAGTCCTCATCGCCTTGCAGCAGGCGACTCTTGATGTCCTGCAACACCCGGCTTAAAAAGGCCGCCTCGATGCGTTCAGCCTGGCTCAGATACTGGTTGCGAGAACTCAAGGCCAGACCATCTTCCGCACGAACGGTTTCCCCTCCGATGATCAAGACGGGCAGACTCAACTGAGTGACAAGCTCGCGTATGATGGCGAGTTGCTGATAGTCCTTCTTGCCGAACAGCGCTACCTGCGGCTGCACGATGTTGAACAGTTTGAGCACGACCGTTGCCATGCCGCGAAAATGACCCGGCCGCGCCGCGCCGCAAAGTTCATCCGCAATCGGCGGAGGCTCGACAAATACCGTCTGCGGCTTGGGATACATTTCATTTACGGCGGGTGCAAACACCACATCGACCAGATCCTGAATTTTTTCGCAATCCGCACCAAGCGTGCGCGGATACTGCTGATAATCCTCATTGGGGCCGAACTGCAAAGGATTGACGAAGATGCTCGCCACCACGCAGCGGCCATACTCGCGCGCCTTGCGCATCAGATCGAGATGCCCTTCGTGTAGATTGCCCATAGTTGGCACAAATGCGATCGCATCCTCATCTTTCAGATGCGCGCGTAACTCAGATATGCTTGAAATGACCCGCATCAGAAACCGTGCTCCGCCGATGGAAATTCACCCGACTTGACCTCCCGGACGTATCGCGCGACCGCCCCGGCTATCGATTCTCCCCCTGCCATGTAGTTCTTCACAAAGCGCGCCTTCTTGCCCGGATAAATGTCCAGCATGTCGTAGAGCACCAGCACCTGCCCTGAACAACCGGCTCCGGCGCCGATGCCGATCACCGGAACAGATAGCTGCGAGGTGATGTCAGCGCCTAGCATGGATGGCACGACTTCCAGCACCAGCATGGAAGCGCCCGCCTGTTCAAGCGCCAGAGCATCCTGCTGCAATTGTAAAGCCGCCGCCGCATCCCGCCCCTGCAGCCGGTATCCACCCAGCTGATGAACAGACTGCGGGGTAAGCCCGATATGGGCACAGACCGGTATGCCGCGAGCGGACAGAAAACGCACCGTATCGAGCATCACTTCCCCACCTTCGAGCTTGACCATCTGCGCACCCGCGGCCATCAGCTTCACGGCATGCTCGAAGGTTTTCTCGGGGCTGATCTGCGAAGTGCCGAACGGCATATCGGCGATGATGAAGGCACGGTTCGCACCGCGCGCAACACTGGCGGTGTGATAGGCCATTTCCTCCAGCGTCACGGGCAAAGTGGTGTCATGTCCCTGCACCACCATGCCGAGCGAGTCGCCAACCAGCAGCACCTCCACCCCGGCCTCATCGAGCAGCGCGGCAAAACTCGCGTCATAACAGGTCAGCATGGCGATTTTTTCGCCCGCTGCATGCATAGCCTTCAGATCGGTGAGCGTGATTCGCATTTTCATCCCCCCAGTTTTTCCAGCACCTGATCCAGGCAACTTTGCATGGCGTGCTGCGCAGCAGCTACGCCGGGTATGCGGCACAAGGGCTCAATTTCCAGCAGCGGCAGCAATACAAAAGCCCGCAGATGCATCTGCGGATGCGGTATCGTCAAACCCGGCTCATGCATCTGAAGCTCGTCATAGAGCAACACATCCAGATCCAGCGTGCGCGGGGCGTTGTGAAAGTCCCGGGTGCGTCCGTGATGCTGCTCGATATCGAGCAAGGCGGCGAGCAAATCCCTCGGCGACAGCCTCGTTTCTATCTTGGCGACAGCGTTGAAAAAATCCGGCTGATCCAGGTAGCCCACCGGGGCGCTGCGATAAAGAGCAGACTTAGCAAGCAGGCGGGTTCCGGGCAGACGATCGATCTGACCCAGTGCCAGATTGATCTGTGCGCCCGAATCCCCCAGATTGCTGCCCAGACCGATAAAAGCGACAGCAGGCATCAGACTGCGGGCTCACTGACAGGTTTTTTGCGCGGTTTACGGCGGCGTTTTTTCGCCACGCCCCCTTCCGGCTGCAGCATTTCCTGACGGCGCTCCTCCGTGGCATCCTGAAACTCATCCCACCAGAGACCCAGTTCGTTATCGACTTCATTGCTGGCACAGCGCAGCAGTAAGAAGTCGAAGGCGGCGCGAAAACGCGGCTGCTCCAGCAGGCGATACGGGCGCTGTCCCGAGCGCTGCTCGAAACGCTGCTGCAACAGCCAGATTTCCTTCATCACCGCATCGTGCCGGTGAGGAATGGCCAGCTTTTTCTTCTGACGGGCCAGCACCTCGTCCATCGCGGTATGCATCGCACCGACCGGACGCTCGCCCTTGTCCACCAGAGTCTTCCAGGCAGACTGCACTTCATGCCAGAGCAGGGCTGAGAACAAGAAGGCCGGCGACACCGATTTTTCCTGACCGATGCGGTCGTCGGTGTTTTTCAGCGCCAGCATGATGAATTTTTCGCCGGCGGGCTGTTCCATGATCACATCGAGCAAGGGCAGCAATCCGTGATGCAGATCCATCTTGCGCAGCTGCTGTATGCACTCGACCGAACGGCCGGACAACAGCATCTTGAGCATCTCATCGAGCATGCGCGCCTCGGGCACATTGTCCAGCAAAGCCTTCAGCTCTCCTATCGGCGCTGCGGTAGAGGGATCCAGATGCATGCCCAGTTTCGCCGACAGGCGTACCGCGCGCAAC
>CAYPIG010000082.1:0-10718 GCA_964410705.1 uncultured Gallionella sp. | reverse complement strand
TGGCTTACTTCGAGTGTCTGCATGAGCTGAAACTGATCGTCGATCTGATGTACGAAGGCGGTATCGCCAACATGAACTACTCGATCTCCAACAATGCGGAATACGGCGAATATGTCACAGGTCACCGCGTGATCGCTGATCAGGCACGCGCCGCGATGAAGGAATGTCTGACCAATATCCAGAACGGCAACTACGCCAAGCAGTTCATCCTGGAAGGCCGTACCAACTATCCTGAAATGACTGCGCGTCGCCGTCTGAACGCTGAACATCCGATCGAAGTGGTCGGTGGTCAGTTGCGCGCGATGATGCCTTGGATCGGCAAGAACAAGCTGGTTGATCAGTCGAAGAACTAAGCGCGATCTTGTAGCCGCTAGCTGGTAGCGGGTAGCTGAAATCTGACCCCGAGGGGTCGGCTCCAGGCTACTCGCTACCAGCTTTTCTCATTCTGCCATCGCTCTTGCCAGCTAACTCTGGCGCTGCGGGCATAAAACGGGTAATCTTCCGCTATGGACGAATTTAACAAACCGATGAACTTACGCCGTCGCGGCATATATTTGTTGCCCAACCTGTTTACTACGGGGGCACTTTTCGCGGGTTTTTACGCCATCGTGCATGCGATGAACGGAAAGTTCGAGCTGGCAGCGGTGGCTATCTTTATCGCGATGGTATTGGATGGTCTGGACGGCCGGGTCGCCCGTATGACGCATACGCAAAGCGAGTTCGGCGCCGAATACGACAGTCTGTCGGATATGGTTTCGTTTGGAGTCGCACCGTCGCTGGTGATGTATGAGTGGGCATTAAAAGGCATGGGTAAGTGGGGGTGGTTTGCCGCCTTCATCTATTGCGTGGCGACCGCCTTGCGTCTGGCTCGCTTCAATACCAATCACGAGGTTGTCGACAAGAATTACTTTCAGGGTATGCCCAGTCCTGCGGCGGCGGCACTGGTTGCAGGGTTTGTCTGGGTGATGATCGATTACGGTTACACGGGGGAATCGCTGCGCTGGTATGCGGCGACCCTGACGATCTTCGCAGGCCTTAGCATGGTCAGCAATCTGCCCTTTTACAGCTTCAAAACCATCAATATGAGGAAGAGTGTACCTTTCCTGGTCATCTTCCTCTTTGCGCTGTTCTTTTTGCTGATATTCAGTTATCCGCCGGGCGTGCTGTTCGGACTGTTTCTCTGCTATGCCATGTCGGGGTTCGTGATGTGGTTCGTGAGGCGACGCCCCGCTGCTTAAGCTGGTTCAGGATATATATCAAATGCGCGATCGCGCAGCCTCATTCATCAGGAGTTTCGCATGACAGACAAGTTAATCATATTTGACACCACCTTGCGCGACGGCGAACAAAGCCCCGGTGCCGCAATGACGCGCGAAAAAAAGCTGCGCATTGCCCGTCAGCTGGAAAAGCTGGGCGTCGATGTGATCGAGGCGGGGTTTGCCGCCGCAAGTCCCGGCGACTTCGAGGCGGTCAAGGCGGTTGCCGAAACGGTTAAGAATTCCACCATCTGTTCGCTGGCGCGCGCCAGCGAAAACGACGTGCGCCGTGCGGGTGAGGCGATTTCACCCGCAAAATCGGGCCGAATCCACACCTTTATCGCGACCAGTCCCATCCATATGCAGCACAAGCTGCGCATGAACGAGGATCAGGTGGTTGAACGCGCGGTGGCCGCGGTGAAATGGGCGCTGGAATACACCGACGATGTGGAATTTTCCGCCGAAGACGCGGTGCGTTCGGATATGAACTTTCTGGTGCGGATATTCGATGAAGTCATCAAGGCCGGTGCCAAAACTCTGAACGTGCCCGATACGGTAGGCTATTCGATTCCTTCGGGATGGGGGGAGCGCATCGCTCAGCTGATTCAGCGTGTACCTGATTCGGACAAGGTGATCTGGTCTACGCATTGCCATAACGATCTGGGGCTGGCGGTGGCCAACTCGCTCTCTGCCGTGCTGAACGGTGCGCGCCAGGTCGAATGCACCATCAACGGTCTGGGTGAGCGCGCCGGTAATGCCTCGCTTGAAGAGGTGGTGATGGCGGTTAAAACCCGCCGCGACGTGTTTCATCTCGACACCCGCATCGACACTGCGCAGATCGTGCCGACTTCCAAGCTGGTGTCCAGCATCACCGGCTATCCTGTGCAGCCCAACAAGGCGATCGTCGGTGCGAATGCGTTTGCGCATGAGTCCGGCATCCATCAGGACGGGGTGTTGAAGCACCGTGAAACCTACGAGATCATGCGCGCGGAAGACGTGGGCTGGAACGCCAACAAGCTTACGTTAGGCAAGCTCTCCGGCCGCAATGCCTTGCGTTCGAGGTTCACCGCACTGCATATCGAATTTGACACCGAAGAAGCGTTCAATGCAGTTTTTGCAAGATTCAAGGAACTGGCAGATCGCAAACACGAAATTTACGACGAGGATCTGCAGGCTCTGGTAAGCGACGAGGCGATAGTCGACGAACATTACCGCCTGGTGTCGCTGCGTGCGCATTGCGAAACCGGAATTTTGCCTGAGGCCAAAGTCGTCATGAGCATAGGCAATGAAACGCGCGAAGCGAAGATGCACGGCGGCGGGCCGGTAGATGCGACATTCAAGGCGATCGAAAAGATCGTGCACAGCGGCACCGAGTTGCAGCTTTATTCGGTGAACAACATCACCAGCGGCACCGATGCGCAGGGCGAGGTGACGGTAAGGCTTGCCAAAGGCGGGCGCATCGTCAACGGGCAGGGCGCGGATACCGATATCGTCACCGCTTCCGCCAAGGCCTATCTCAATGCACTGAACAAGTTGCACGCCAATTCTGAACGCGCTCACCCGCAGGTTTGAACTAATTTCAGATTGCATGTCCAACCCCGCGGTGCACAGAGCGCCGTTTCTTATTTCCGGAGATTATTTTGAAAACACTGCTGTTAGCTTCTGCAATTTTGTTGACTGCCTTCAATACCGCTTCTGCCTGCACGCTGGCTCCCAACACCAACTGCTACAGAGCCGCTCTGTCCGGTGCGAAAATGGACCAGAAGGATCTGCACGGCATCTTGCTGGGAGGCGCGGATATGACACGCGCGGAGGCGAGCAAGTCTAACTTCACCCGGGCAAATTTAAACGAGGCCAAACTCAACGGCGCGAATCTGACCGGGGCGGATCTGAGTTATGCCACGATGTTCTTTGCCAATCTGACCGGGGCCAATCTGACCGGCGTAAATTTTTCCAATGCAGGTTTAAAAGGGGTTAATTTTGCTGAGGCGAATCTGACCGATGCTAATTTTTCAGGTGCCAAAATCGAGGAGGCGACTTTCGCCAAAGCCGTTTTTTGCCGCACCTTGATGCCCAACGGCATGACCAACAGCGCAAACTGTCCGGTAGAAAAGCCCGCCGCTGCAGCAAATGATGCTCAGGCGATAAGCGGTTGCGTGATCGCACCTCGCAGCGTATGTCTGAATGCCTCTTTGGTTGAGGCGAATCTGGGTTCGGCAAATCTGGCCGGTGCGCAGCTTTACATGGCCAATCTGGCGCAGGCTAATTTGTTCAAGGCGAATTTGGGCAAGGCGAATCTGACCGAGGCGAATCTGGCAAGGGCCAATCTTACCCGCGCCAATCTTACTCAGGCGAATCTGACCGATGCCAACTTGAACAAGGCGATCTTGCGCGGCGCTCAGCTGAGCCGGGCGAATCTGAACGGCGCGGTGATGCTGAATGTGGATTTGACCGATGCGGATTTATCCGGCGCCAACATCGCCGAGGCGGCGTTGAGCGGCGCGGTCTACTGCAATACGGTGATGCCGGATGGTCATGTGAACAACAACAGTTGTTTGCCGGAAAAACAGGCTGAACCCGCGAAGGTGGAAACGGTCGTTCAGCCCGCTGCCATACCGGCAGTAGCCGAACCCTCGGTTCAGGCTGCTAAGCCTAAGCGCAAATAGTCTAAAAGTTGTCCATCATCAGCCCAGCTGAGAAAAAACAAATCTGAGAAAAAACGAATCGTTCAGTCCCGAGGCGAGCTCAAGGCGGGAGCCGTCATGCAAAGCATAGCGGCTGATGTGCACTTTCCGTTCTGAAATAATGAAAAAGCCGGATTGAATCCGGCTTTTTCATCGGGTGGTTAAAGGCTTAGCCGCTGTTGCGCAAGCCGGTTGCAATACCGTTGATGGTCAGGTGTATTGCGCGCTTGACCTGTTCGTTAGAATCCCCGGCGCGGTGACGTTCCAGCAGCGATACCTGCAGGTGGTTGAGCGGATCGATATAGGGCGTGCGGGTCAGCAGGCTGCGCGAGAAGGCTGGATTGTCCTGCAGCAGGGTGCTGTTGCCGGTGACCGCAAACAGCTGCTCTACGGTGTCTTCCCATTCTCTGTGTATTGCACCGAAAATTCGTGTTCGCATATCCTCATCCGACACCAGACCTGCGTAACGGGACGCGATACCCATGTCGGTCTTGGAGAGCACCATGTCCATGTTCGACATCAGCCCACGGAAGAAGGGCCAGGTTCGGTACATGGTCTGCAGTTGCGCAAGCCCTGCATCTCCTTCTCTTGCGATAAACTGCTTCACCGCACTGCCAAAACCCAGCCAGCCGGGCAGCAGCGTGCGGTTCAGACCCCAGCTGAACACCCAGGGAATGGCGCGCAGATCTTCGATGCGATCGGAGGCCTTGCGTGCCGAAGGGCGGCTGCCGATATTGAGCTCGGCGATTTCGCGTATCGGTGTGGCGGTGAAGAAGTATTCGGTGAATCCGGGCGTTTCATAGACTAGCTTTCGGTAGGCCGCGAACGCATCCAGACTCAGTGCCTCCATGATGCGATGAAATTCGGGCATCGCGCTGTCGGCGCCGTGATGATGCAGCAGGGTCGCCTCCATGGTGGCTGCAATCAAAGTTTCCAGATTGCGCAGGCCGATTTCAGGATTCGAGTACTTGCTGGAGATCACCTCGCCTTGCTCGGTGATGCGGATCTGACCGTTTACGCTGCCCGGCGGTTGCGCCAGGATCGCTTCATAGCTAGGACCGCCGCCGCGGCCTACCGTACCGCCGCGACCGTGGAACAGGCGCAGCTCGATGCCGTATTTGGCGAACACTTTGACCAGTTCAAGCTCCGCCTTGTATAGCTCCCAGTTGGCGGTGATATAGCCGCCGTCTTTGTTGCTGTCCGAATAACCGAGCATGACTTCCTGCGTGTTTCCCTTGCCGGCGAGCAGCTGCCGGTAGTAGGGAATCGCGAACAGCTCGTCCATGATAGGGCCGCAGCCGCGCAGATCCTCGATGGTTTCGAACAGTGGAATGATGTTGATGTGCAGCTTGTCGTTTTCTTCGACCAGATTGACCTGTTGCAGCATCAGCGCCAGCTCCAGCATGTCGCTGACAGCATCGGTCTTGGAGATGATGTGGTTGGGCAATGCCGCGCGGCCAAAACGCTTATGGATGTCAGCCGCGGCCTGCATGATGCGCAATTCGCTCTGCACGACATCGGAATAGCGATCCAGATCCTTGATCAGCGGTTTGCCCGATTGCAGCGTTTGCAGCAGGATGTTGCGACGTCCGGATTCGTCGAGATCGGCATAATTTGCAGTGACGCCTCCCTGCGTCAGCAGTTCGCTGACCGTTTGCTCATGTATCGCGCTGTGCTGGCGCATGTCCAGCGGTGCCAGATGAAAACCGAAGACTTCGGCCGCGCGGCGCAAGTTTGCCAGGCGGCCTCTTGCCAGATAGACCGCCCCGTGTCCTAGCAGGGATTCGATCAAAATGTCGAGATCAGCGATGAATTCCCCGGGCGTGTCATAAGGCTGCGCGTGTTTGTCTACCGGCGGCAGATGGGATATTTCGTGGCCTAGCCGTTTTGCGGTTGCCGACAGGCGGGAATAAACCAGGATCAGCGCGCGGCGATAGGGCTCGTCGGTGCGGCTGACCGCCCTGTCCGGTGAGGCATCGGAGAGGGCGCGCAACTGGTCGCTGACGTCGACCAGCCGGTCGGTCAGCGACAGGCGCGTGCCGAGCAGGTGGGTCTCATTCAGGTAATGTTCAAAGGCCAGTTCGGAATGCTGCTGTACGGCAAACTGCATCACATCGTGAGTAACGAATGGGTTGCCGTCGCGGTCGCCGCCTATCCAGCTGCCTACTTTGAGCAGCGCCGGAACCTTGATGTCCTTGTCGAAGCGCGCTTCCAGCTGCTTTTCCAGATTGGCGTAAATTTTCGGGATTTCGTTCAGAAAGGTGTAGCGGTAAAATTCCAGCCCGTTATTGATTTCGTCGCGCACGGTCAGTTTTGCCGTGCGCAGCATGCGTGTCTGCCAGAGGATCAGCACGAAGCGGCGCAGCGCATTTTCGTTTTCTGCCAGTTCATCCGGCGTCATCTCCAGTCGGTCGCGGTTGGACAAGAGGCTGGAGATGATCAGGTGACAGTCGAGTATGCTCTTGCGCTGCACTTCGGTCGGATGCGCGGTCAGTACCGGAGAGATCAGTGCGTTGTCCAAAAAGTCCTGCAAGGACTCTTTGCTCACCGGTTTTTCTTCCAGCCGGTCGAGGGCTAGCAGCAGGCTGCCGTCTTTAGGCGAGCTGCCTGCCTTGAGGTGGGCCCGGTGGCGGCGATTGTGATGTAAATCCTCTGCGATATTGGTCAGTTGCGAGAAATAGCTGAATGCGCGCACCACCGAGAGCGTTTCGGCGGGTGTCAACGCATCCAGCATTTTTTCGAGCTGTTCGCCGTCCCTGTCATCCTGGGTTTTCCGGAAGCGCACCGCAGAGCGGCGCACGTTTTCGACCAGCAGAAAAGTTTCTTCGCCTTCCTGTTCTCGCAACGTGTCGCCCAAAATTCGCCCAAGCAGGCGCACGTCCTCGCGAAATGGCAGGTCTTTACTGGAAATATCGGCAGGGGCAGAAAATAAGTTCATCACTTTATACACAAAATGGCGGTGCAGCCTCCGTGTTAGAATGCACCGCGTAATTAATCACAAGGAAAATTCGATGAGTCCAGCTTCCTCAACTTCTCCCAATCCGCCGGCTCGCCTGGTTATCGCATCGCGTGAAAGCGCGCTGGCCATGTGGCAAGCCTGCCATATTCGGGACAGATTGCGCGCATTATATCCGCAAACCGAAGTCAGTATTCTGGGTATGACGACACAAGGGGATCAGATTTTAGATGTCAGCCTGTCAAAAATCGGCGGCAAGGGCCTGTTTGTCAAGGAGTTGGAGACGGCGCTGGAAGACGGAAGGGCCGATCTGGCGGTGCACTCTCTCAAGGATGTGCCTATGGTATTGCCCGAAGGCTTTGTTCTGGCTGCGATCGGTGAGCGCGAAGATCCGCTCGATGCCTTTGTCTCCAACAACTATGAAAACCTGGCGGCCTTGCCCGCAGGCTCCGTGGTCGGCACCTCCAGTTTGCGTCGCGAAAGCCAGTTGCGGGCGCGCTTTCCGCATCTGGTGATCGAACCCTTGCGCGGCAATGTGCAGACCCGTTTGCGCAAGCTCGACGAGGGGCAGTATGCCGCCATCATACTGGCTGCGGCAGGATTGAAGCGTCTGGGGCTGTCGAGCCGCATCCGCGCGGTGATCTCGAGCGAAGACAGTCTGCCGGCCGTAGGGCAAGGCGCTTTGGGTATCGAATGCCGCGCGGATCGTCCGGATATCATCGCCGCACTGCAACCTTTGCACCATGCGGACAACGCAGCTTGCGTTCTGGCCGAGCGGGCGATGAGCCGGGCGCTGAACGGCAGTTGTCAGGTGCCGCTGGGCGGTTTTGCCGAAGTTCAGGGTGAGCAGCTGCGCATGCGCGGTTTTGTCGCCAGTCCTGACGGACAGCGTTTCATGCGAGCCGAGGCCACAGGAGAAATCAATAATCCAGAAGCGTTGGGGCGCCGGATTGCCGATGAATTGCTGGCGCAAGGTGCGGGTGAAATCTTGGCCGCCCTGAATGGCTAAAGGGGAATTGAGCGGCCTGAAAATACTGGTCACGCGGCCGCGCGATCAGGCGGCGGGCTTTGCGCAGGGGATCGCAGAGGCGGGGGGGATTCCCGTGCTGCTTCCGTTGCTGGAAATCAATCCGGTCGAGAATGGGGAGGTGCCGCAGCCGTCGGATCTTGCATCGGCGGATCTGGTGGTCTTCATCAGTCCCAACGCGGTGAAGTACGGCCTGACGGCGCTGCCGCCCGGATTGAAAATCGCCGCGGTGGGGGCCGGTAGTGCCAGAGCGCTGAAAGAGGCCGGGGTGGCCGATGTGCTGGTGCCCGCCGAGCGCTTCGACAGTGAAGGCTTGCTCGCTGAGTTGCCGCAGGTCGCAGGCTGGCGGGTCGTGATCTTTCGCGGCGACGGCGGGCGCGAACTGCTGGGCGATACGCTCAGAGCGCGCGGTGCTCAGGTTGAATATGTGACCTGTTATCGTCGCAGCAAGCCGCCTCTCGATATGAATCTGTTGCAGTCTGCTGATTTGATCACCGTGACCAGCAGCGAGGCGATGGGCTATTTGTCGGAAATTACCCCCGAACGCGCTACGCCCTTGTTTGCGCCTCATCCGCGCATCGCGGAACTGGCGCGACTGCAGGGCTGGGCGGATGTGCATCAGACCGGGGCGGGGGATGAGGGACTGCTGGCCGGATTGATAGAGTGGGCCAAAGTCAGGATGCAGGATGCAGGATTCAGGATTCAGGGATGAGGAATCAGGATGCGGGAATGAGGAGCCATGAACGAAAAATCTGACAGTGAATTAAACGTGCCCTCGAACAAGACTTCGCTGGCCGATCTGTTCGCCAGGATCAGCGTCACCCAGCTCACGCTCGCCCTGCTGGTGGCGATTTTTCTCTGGCAGTGGCTGGATGGGCACAGGGCGATCGCCGAGATGCGCGAAGAGCTGGCGAAGAAGATCGCCGAGATGGATGGCGCGGCTAAAGCCAATGCGATTCTGATTGCGAAAAATCAGGACGAGGTGCGCGAGATGTCCGTCAAGGTGATGACGCTGGAAGCGTATTACACTCAGGCGCAGAATCAGCGCGCAGCCCTTGAGACGCTCTACAACAACCTTTCCATCAGCCGCGATGAAACTGCGCTGGCTGACGTTGAGCAGCTGCTGCTGATCGCCGGGCAGCAGTTGCAGTTGTCGGGCAACGTCAAGGCTGCGCTGATCGCGATGGAGGGGGCGGATGCGAGATTGCAACGCATGGACAGGCCCGCTTTCAATGTGTTGCGTAAATCCATAGGCCAGGATATCGACAAATTGCGTGCGTTGCCTCGTGTGGATGTGGCCGGAATTAACCTCAGGCTCAACAGGCTGTTGTCTTCGGTCGATGAGTTGCCGCTGGTAGATCGGCATCGTCCGTCCGAAAATGAGCTGGCGCAGGCGAAGATGCCGGCCCAAAACGAAGCCTCCTGGAAGAAGGTGCTGGATGCGATCTGGCTGGAGGTCAAGCAGCTGGTGCGCATCGAAAATACGGGTCTGGCTCAGATCGTGTTGCTGCCGCCCAAACAGGAATTTTTCCTTCGGGAAAATCTCAAGATGCGTCTGGTGTCATCTCGACTTGCGCTGTTGTCGCGCGATGAGGACAGTTTCCGGCAGGAGTTGAAGACGGCGCAGTCCTGGACGAGACACTATTTCGATGCCAAATCGCCGGAAGGATCGCATATGCTCGATGAACTGGGTGCGTTAGCCTCGGCCAGCATAGACATCGAGCTGCCCGATATCGGGACCAGCTTGCAGGCGGTGCGCAGCTACCGTCTTAGCCACGAGAAGGCAAACGAGCCTGCTCGCAAGGCTGCCAAATGAAGTACCTGATTTCGATACTGGTGTTGTTTGCCATGGCGGTGGCGCTGGGCACGATATTGCAAAATACCGCTTATGTGCTGCTGGTTTATCCGCCTTACCGCATCGAGGTATCCCTCAAGCTGTTTGTCGTGCTTTTCGTGCTGATTTTTGGTCTGGGGTACTGGCTGGTTCATTTGCTGCTGGCGACGACCCAACTGCCCGGGGCGGTACAGAGAATCAGGCGCGATCGTGCGAAAAGCCATTCGCGCAAGCTGCTGGATGTCGCGTTGCGGGCGTTTTTTGAGGGGCGCTATGCGGAGGCGGAAAAGGCCGCCCGGCGCGCCATCCGGCACGGAGAAAGCTCGGTGCTGTATGAAATCATCGCGGCAAGAGCCGCTCACGAGCTCAAGGCTTTCGAGCGGAGAAACTCCTACATTGCCCTGGCGGAGAGCCACACCCAGGGCGAGTCCACCATGCGCATGCTGGCGGCGGCGAAAAACAAGTTCGAGCCGCCAGCTTAAGGCGGTTTACGCCGCCTGACAGATCAGGTGATGACAGTCGGTTCAACCCGGCCGGTTCTGGCAACCAGTTCGGAAAGCTGACTTGCGATACCGATCAGCTCGGATAACGCAACCTGGGCATCCAGATGGTGGTTGGCGGTATCCGGGTCATAGGCTTCCAGATAGATGCGCAGCGTGGCACCCTCGGTGCCGGTGCCCGACAGGCGGAACACGACGCGGGAGCCATCGGTGAAGATGATGCGGATACCCTGACCTGAGCTTACCGAACCATCGACAGGATCCGTATAGCTGAAGTCGTCGCACACATCGACGGTGTAGCTGCCCAGTTTTTGACCCGGTAACGACGAAAAGCTGTCTTTCAGGTGTTTCATCACGCCATTGGCAGCTTCTGCAGGAATCGCTTCGTAGTCGTGGCGCGAATAGACATTGCGACCGTAATGCGCCCAGTGTGCCCGGGTGATCTCCTCGACCGACTGTTT
>CAYPIG010000081.1:0-11246 GCA_964410705.1 uncultured Gallionella sp. | reverse complement strand
ACTCGGAGACGATCACACACAAAACCGATGTGGGCGGCGTGAAACTCAATCTGGGCAATGCGCAGGCGGTGCGCGCGGCTTTTCACGAGATTACCGAGAATATTGCGAAAAACCGCCCCGGCGCGCACATGGACGGCATCTCTATCCAGCCTATGATCGTCAAATCCAACGGACGAGAACTGATGGTCGGCGTGATCTGCGATCCGGTGTTCGGCCCGGTGATCACCTTCGGTGCCGGCGGCACCATGGTCGAGGTGATGGGGGATGCCGAGGTGACGCTGCCGCCGCTGAATTCCTTTTTGGCGCGCGATCTGATCGGCCGCACCCATGTCTCAAAATTGCTGGGCGCTTTCCGCCACATGCCGCCGGCCAACATGGCCGCGCTCGAATCGGTGCTGTTGCGCGTCTCCGAGATGGTTTGCGAGCTGCCCATGCTCACCGAGATGGACATCAATCCGCTGATCCTGGACGAGAACGGCGTGCTGGCGGCCGATGCACGTATTGTGGTGGAATTTAGGCAACCGAGCGCGGACCGTTATTCTCATATGGCGATCTACCCGTATCCTACCCATCTGGTTAACCGCTGGCAGCTGGCCGATGGCATGGACATCACCATCCGTCCGATCAGACCGGAAGATGCCGAACTGGTGCAGGAATTCGTGCGCAATCTGTCTCCCCAGTCGCGCTTCTTCCGCTTCATGAACAGCGTGCAGGAATTGAGTCAGGCGATGCTGGTGCGGTTCACCCAGATCGATTACAGCCGCGAGATGGCGCTGATCGCCGTGACCGAACAGCACGGCAAAGAGGTCGAGCTGGGCGTGGCGCGATTTGCGATCAACCCGGACGGCGAGAGCTGTGAATTCGCGCTGGTGATTGCCGATCAGATGCACGGCAAGGGGCTGGGGCAGCGGCTGTTGACCACGCTGATGGAAGCTGCCCGCGCCAAGGGACTGAAAATCATCGAGGGCGAAGTGCTGAAAAACAACAGCGATATGCTGCACCTGATGGAGCGGCTGGGTTTTGAAATTTCCATCAGCCCGGATGACGACAGCATAAAGTCGGTACGCAAGGTGCTCTAGTTATGCAAACAGCCTATCTGACTCACTCATCCTGCCTGAAACACGAGATGGGCGCGGATCATCCCGAGTGCCCCGCGCGCATTCACGCCATCGAGGATCAGCTCATCGCATCGGGTCTATTGCATTACCTGGCTCATTACGATGCGATCGCCGTCACCCGCGAGCAACTGGAGCGGGTGCATGCGCCGGATTATCTCGATTCGGTGTATGAAAAATCGCCGGCAAGCGGTCTAGTTTATCTGGACGGCGATACCGCGATGAACCCGCACACGCTGACCGCAGCGCTCTATGCGGCGGGGGCGGCGGTGCAGGCGGTCGATCTGGTGATGGCAGGGGTGGCCGAAAACGCCTTTTGCAACATCCGTCCGCCCGGTCATCACGCGGGGCGATCGAGTGCGGCGGGATTCTGTTTGTTCAACAATGTCGCGGTGGCGGCAGCTCACGCGCTCGAACACCACGGTCTGCAAAGGGTGGCGATCGTCGATTTCGATGTGCATCACGGCAACGGCACGGAAGACATCTTTCACGATGAGCCGCGCGTGATGCTGTGTTCGAGTTTTCGCCACCCCTTTTACCCGTATAGCGGGGTGGGCAGCGAAAACGATCACATCATCAGCACGCCGCTGGCGGCAGGTGCAACTGGCGCCGAGTTCCGCGAGGCCGTCACCCGGCAGTGGCTGCCGAAGCTTGCGGATTTTTCTCCCCAGATGGTGTTTGTTTCGGCAGGATTTGACGCGCACCGCGAGGACGACATGGGCGGGCTCGCGCTAAGAGAGGCGGATTACGTCTGGGTCACCGAGCAGATCAAGGCGCTGGCGGCAGCGCATGCGGATAAACGCATCGTCTCCGTGCTCGAAGGCGGTTATGCTTTGAGCGCCCTGGCGCGCAGTGCGGCCGCGCACATCAAGGTGTTAAGCGGGCTGTAACTCGGATAAGCTCCGCATTAAATGAGGATTACCCGATGGACACCGGGCGTGTTATGGTTGTATCTTTACCTGACACTCAATTTTCGAAAATGATATCCCGTGGCCGACGATAAATCCGCAATCCCCGAATTGCCTGCGACGTCCAAACCCGTTATCGCGGGGATGGGGGCATCCGCCGGCGGGCTCGAGGCGCTCGAGCATTTTTTCCGGCTGATGCCGCCATCGAGCGGCATCGCCTTCGTGCTGGTCTCTCACCTCGATCCGAGTCACAGCAGCATACTCACCGAAATACTGCAACGCTGCACTCCGATGCCGGTGGTCGAGGTCGAGGATCAGATGAAGGTCGAGGCCGATCGCGTTTATGTGATTCCACCCAACCGCGACTTGGCGATTTTTCACGGCGTGTTGCAGCTGTCCGAACCGGTTCAACCGCGCGGTCAGCGCCTGCCCATCGATGCTTTTTTCCGTTCGCTGGCCGAAGATCAGGGGGACAATGCGATCGGCATCATCCTCTCGGGTACCGGAACCGACGGCACGCTGGGGCTGCGCGCCATCTTGGGCTGCGGTGGCGTATCTCTGGTTCAGGATCCGGCCGGTGCCAAATACAGCGGCATGCCGGAGAGCGCGATCAATTCCGGCTATGCCACGCGGGTGCTGCCGGTGGACAAGATGCCCGAGGCGCTGATGGCAGGGCTTGGTGCCTTAAGTCATCCGCCTGTCGAACCGACTCGCAGCGGCATCAGCCGCATCCTGATGCAGTTGCGCAGCGTCACCGGGCACGATTTTTCCCAGTACAAGAAGAGCACCATCACGCGGCGCATCGAGCGGCGCATGGCGATGCACGACATCGCCGGACTCGATCTTTATGCGCGCTATCTCAAGGAAAATCCGGCAGAGACCGGCAAGCTGTTCAAGGAGCTGCTGATCAACGTCACCAATTTCTTTCGCGATCCGGAAGCCTTCGATGCGCTGAAGACCGAGGTGCTGCCGCTGCTGTTCAAGGATAAGCCGGAAGACTACGTGATGCGCATCTGGGTGGCTGGCTGCGCAACCGGTGAAGAGGCGTATTCGATGGCGATCCTGTTTTCCGAATACATGGAAGAGCAGCATCTGGTGCAAAAGGTGCTGCTGTTTGCCACCGATCTGGATGACGATGCGATCGCCGCGGCGCGCGCAGGTTTTTATCCGCCCAACATCGCGCAGGACATCAGCGCAGAACGCCTGCGCCGTTATTTCGTCAAGGAGGATGCCGGTTTTCGCGTGAAGAAGGCGATCCGCGAGATGGTGGTGTTCGCGATCCAGAACATCATCAAGGATCCGCCTTTCACCCGGCTCGATCTGCTAAGCTGCCGCAATGTGATGATCTATCTGGAACCCGAAGTGCAGAACCGGCTGATCCCGGCTTTTCACTATGCCTTAAAACCAGGCGGGGTGCTGCTGCTCTCGCCGTCCGAGAGCATCGGCAATTACCCGGATCTTTTTGCTCCGGTCAGCCGTAAATACAAGATATACCGGGCAAGTTCTGCCGCCTCTTCGACCAGTGCCGTGATGACGGGGGGCTTAGTCTGGGCCCGCGGTGCGGATGCCAGAGTCAGCGATGAGATTCCGATCAAGCCGCGCGAAACCAATTTCGCCGAAATTACCCGCCGCATGCTGCTGCAGTCTTTCGCCCCGGCATCTGTGGTGACCGACGAGAAGGGCAATATACTTTATGTGCACGGCGATACCGGCCGTTATCTGCGTCCGGCTCCAGGTCAGGCGACGCTCAACATCATCGAAATGTCGCGCGATGGACTGCAGCTGCATTTGCGCAATGCGATACACGCCGCCGCAAACGAGCATATCCATACCCTAAATCACGAGATTTCCGTCAAAAACAACGGTGAGCTCTACCCGGTGAGTTTTTCGGTGCGCCCGATGCCGGGCTCCGAACTGGCTCAGAAACTGCTGCTGATCAGTTTTCAGGATGTGACCCCTGCGGCGAGCGGAAAACGCCGCAAGACGCCCGGCCATGCCGAACTCGAGCGCGTGGAGGTGCTGGAGCGTGAACTGGCCTACACCCGGGAGAATCTGCAGGCCACCATAGAGGAGCAGCAGGCATCCAACGAGGAACTCAAGTCCACCAACGAGGAGCTGCAGTCCACCAACGAGGAGCTGCAGTCTACCAACGAAGAGCTGGAAACCTCCAAGGAAGAGTTGCAGTCGGTCAATGAAGAACTGATCACCGTCAATGCCGAACTGCAGGCCAAGATAGAGCAGCTGGCCGTGATGCAGAACGACATGAAGAACCTGCTCGACAACATCAATGTAGGCACGCTGTTTCTGGATGCGAAACTGCGCATCAAACGCATCACGCGCGATGCGGTGAAACTCTATCGGCTGGTCGATACCGATGTGGGCCGCCCTCTTGCGGACATCAAATCCAACATGGAAGGGGAGGACCTGCTGGGCGATGCGGCTAAGGTGCTGCAGACTCTGGTGCCCACCGAGCGCGAGGTGAGGGGTTCGGGCGGCGACTGTTATCTGGCGCGCATTTTGCCTTACCGCACGCTGGACAACGTGATAGACGGGGTGGTGATGACCTTTACCGACATCAGTGCAAGAGTTCAGGCCGAGAGATCCGTGCTTGAGGCGCGCGAACTGGCGGAGGCCATCGTCAATACGGTATGCGAACCCCTGCTGGTTCTGGACGCCGACATGAAGGTGATTTCCGCAGGGCGGAGTTTTTATCAGTATTTTCAGACCAGTGAGCAGCAGACGCTGGGTCGCACGATTTATCAGCTGGGCAACAATCAGTGGGATATCGCAGGGCTTCGTGAATTGCTTGAAAAAATTCTGCCGCACAATCACGTGATGGAGGGCTTCGTAATGGAACAGGATTTCCCGGTTATAGGTTGGCGCAAGCTTAAACTCAATGCCCGTCGCCTGCATGATGGCGGGGCTACTCGCCCCCTGATCCTGCTGGCGATGGAGCAGATATGAGCGATCAGCCGAACGCTGAACAATTGAGGCGCGCCGCCGAAGTTAGACTGGCAAGCGCGCCGCCCGCCACCGAGATGCGGCCGGTGAGCGAACTGCTGCACGAGTTGCAGGTGAATCAGATCGAGCTGGAAATGCAGAATGAAAATCTGCGCCAGTCCCAGTTTGAACTGGAACGCTCGCGCGACCGGTACATGGATTTTTACGATATTGCGCCGGTCGGCTACTTAACCCTGAACGAAGCCGGGCTGATACTCGAAATCAATCTCACCGGCGCCGGTCTCTTGGGGCAGGACCGCCACAAGCTGCTGTACCGGCGCCTGACGCCCTTCGTGGCGATCGATTACCATGACCGCTGGTTGCGTCATTTCATGAACGTGTTATCAAGCGATGAGGCGCTGGCTTGCGATATGGCGCTGCAAAGAGACGACGGTTCGCGATTTTTCGCGCGCATGGATTGTCTGCGTCAGCATAAGGCGGGGCGGGATGCCGAGGTGCGCATCGTGATGACCGATATCACCCAGCGCATCAAGAATGAGGAGGAGATCCGCAAGCTGGCGTTTTACGATGCGCTCACTCAGCTGCCCAACCGGCGTTTGCTCAACGACAGGCTGGATCACGCGATGGCGGCCAGCCGCCGCAGCGGCCACTACGGTGCGCTGATGTTTATCGATCTGGACAACTTCAAACCGCTCAATGACCGGTACGGGCACGACATGGGCGATTTGCTGCTGATGGAAGCGGCCAGAAGGATCACGCGTTGTCTGCGCGAGATGGACACGGTGGCGCGCTTCGGTGGCGATGAGTTCGTGGTGCTGCTGGGTGAACTTGATACGGAAAAATCCGCTTCCCTCGTGCAGGCCGGGGCGGTGGCAGAAAAGATCCGCACCTCTTTGGCGGAGGTCTATCAGTTGCAATCGCACGGCAGCCTGGACATCGAGCATCACTGCACCTCCAGCATCGGCGTGGTGCTGTTCATCAATCACCAGGATGCAGCGGAAGATATCCTCAAATGGGCGGATATGGCCATGTATCAGGCAAAACAGGACGGGCGAAATCAGGTCCACTTCGTCGAGCGCGAGTCATTTTTGCAAGGCGGTCAGCTTGGGCACCCATAGCGATTATGTAGAGCTGCTGCACGAGCTTCAGGTTCATCAGATCGAGCTTGAGATGCAAAATGAGACGCTGCGCCAAACCCAGATTGAACTGGAAGCCTCGCGCGATCGTTACCGCGACCTGTATGATTTCGCGCCGGTGGGTTACCTCTCGCTCAACGAGCAAGGCATGATCGTCGAAATCAACCACACCGCAGCCGGAATACTGGGTGTGGAGCGCGGACGCCTGATCAACCGTCGCTTTTCGCAGTATCTTGCCGATGGCTGTCTTGCGCTAAATACGCAAAGAAGCGGGAGCTGTTTTTCCTGCGAGCAGCAGCTCAAAGGTCAGCCCGCCCGTTTTGTTCATCTGGAGTTGCAGGCTGATGAGTCCGGAAAGACAACGCGCATCGCGGTCAGCGACATCACCGAGCGCAAGCAGGCGGAACGGACCTTGCAGGAAATGACCGAGCGCATGCAGCATATTTTGACTAATACCCCGGCGATTCATTACGCCTGCGACTACCGGGAGGGCGTGTTTGTACCGAGTTTTGTCAGCGCGAATCTGGAGTCTATTCTGGGTTACGATGCAAAGGCTTTTTTGGGGAATAGCGGCTGGTGGTGGTCCGGTCTGCATCCGGAAGAGCGCGATGGCGTTACGCGGTTATTTACCCGCGCGATAGAGGAAACCGGGGACATCTATTACGCCCACGAATATCGCTTCAGACGCAGCGACGGGAGCTACCGCTGGATACACGATAAGATGCAGATAGTCCGCAGTGCTTCGGGACAGTGTCATGAGATTGTCGGCTCATGGCTGGATATCACCGAGCGCTGTCAGGCGGAGATACTGCTGCGCGAGTCGGAGGAAAAGCTGCGCGTCATATTTGACAGTGCGCTAGATGGCATATTGCTGCTGGATCTGGAAAGCGGAAAATTCACCAGCGCCAATGCCGCGCTCTGCAGGATGTTAGGTTATAGCGCTGACGAACTTAGCCGGTTGGGCGTCGAGGACCTGCACCTGTCGGCAGAGATTCCACGGATCAAGGCCGAAATTGAGCAGCACCGGCAAGGTCAAAAACAGTATGCCGTCAATATACCGATGAAGAGGCGTGACGGCTCGGTCTTTAACGTCGACATCAGAACATCCTCTGTCACGCTGGGCGGCAAGGTGTATCTGGCGGCGATAGTGCACGATACCAGCGAGCGCAAGCACCGCGAAAACGAACTTCGGGAATACCAGCAGCTGCTTCGCGAACTGGCGGCACAAGGGGTGGCTGCGCGCGAGGCCGAACTCAAGCACATCGCAAGGGAGGTGCACGATGAACTCGGTCAGCTGCTGACTGCGCTGCGCATGGATATCTCGCTGCTGCGGATCGAATTTGGCAGCCGATACCCGGCGTTGAAGCCAAAAATTCAGAATATGCTGTCATTGCTGGATCAGGCCATCTCCGGGGTGCGGGACGTGACGTGCAATCTGCATCCTCCCGCGATGGATATGGGTTTGGTGCCTGCCATCGAGTGGCTGTGCCGTGAGCTTGAAAGCCGCACTGAAATCCGCTGTTTTCTGAGCCGAGTGGAAGACTTGCCCGAAATGAATGAAGGGCAGACCCTGACGCTGTATCGCATCGTGCAGGAATCCCTGACCAATGTGGCGCGCCACGCCAAGGCCGACCGGGTCGATGTGGATGTCGAATACGGGGGAGGAGAGGTGGGCATTCGGATACGCGACAACGGAGTTGGTTTCTGTCTGGAATCGATTCCGCCTGCCAACCGCTTCGGTTTGATGGGAATGCATGAACGGGCGCTGGCGGAGGGCGGCAAAGTTATCATCAGCAGTGCGCCAGGTTTGGGAACGGTTGTTTTTGTTGAAATTCCACTATTTCAGGTAACTTCAGGGAGAAGAGTAAATGATTAATCTGTTGATCGCCGATGATCATGCGATTGTGCGTGAAGGCATTAAGAAAATTATCGCACTGTGCACCGATATGGTGGTGGAAGACGATGCCGTCGATGGCCCCGGGGTCATGCAAAAACTCACAAAGCGGGACGATTTCGATCTGCTGCTGCTGGATCTGACCATGCCGGGGGTGGTGGGGACCTCGCTGATCAGTCAGGTCAAGGCGAATTTTCCCGCTCTGCCCATCCTGGTGTTCAGCATGCACAACGATGCACAGGTCGCCTCCCGCGCGATCAAGGCGGGAGCGTCGGGTTTCATAGCCAAGGACAGCGATCCTGAGATCCTGCTCGAAGCGATACGCCGAGTGGCAGGCGGCGGAAAGTATATCGATCCTGGGCTTGCTGAACAGCTCGCCTTCGATGCGCTGCTGCCCGAGCAGCGTGCGCCGCATGCGTTGTTATCCAGCCGCGAATTTGAAGTGTTCGGCCTGCTGGTGATGGGCAAGCGCGTCAACGATATCGCAGCCCAGCTGAATATCAGCAACAAGACCGTGAGCACCCACAAGCTGAATCTGATGGTCAAGATGAAGATAGACAATACGGCGGATCTGTTCCGCTATTCTGTAGAACACAACCTGTTCCCAGGTTGATCCCCTGAGGGAGTCCGCCGGACTCCCCTTCTGTATTTTCAGCCTCCTGATCGTAGGGATATTCCGGCAGCTTGCGCGACTCATCGGATGTAAAAATCAGCATCAGACGATGGTGCAGAGCGGGGTGGCTTGTGCATAATCCTCTTCATTGCAACAGGGTCCAATCGGAAATTTTGGCGCAGCCGGAAAAGCTCAGGGAAACGGATGATGAAAAACTACCAAAAAAGCAATTCGATGTTGCTCAATTTCAAACTCATCCACGAGTTGAAAAAGTTACGCGCCGAAGTGCATGAGCATCGCTATTATCTGGACAAGAATGTTGCGCGCAGAACGGAGTATTTGTCCTTGCGCATCGGAGTGCTCGAGTCCTGCAACAAGACGCTGTGCGGCAAACTGGCATCCACCCGCAAGGAGCTGATTCAATTGCAGTCCTCGCCATCTGAATCGCAAGAATCACCGCAGGGCTTATGAATTATCAAGGACAGCAATACTGTCCGGCAGGAATCGCGTAGCGATACCTTGCCTCTCTCTCCGGTCGGGGGGCCAGGAGAGAGAGGGGAAACAAGGTGATGGGTTTTTTAATAAAAAAGGGAGCGTGACATGGCAACAGGTACAGTCAAATGGTTTAACGATGAAAAAGGTTTTGGTTTTATTTCTCCCGACGACGGGGGAGATGATTTGTTCGCACACTTTTCGGCCATCAATGTCAGCGGTTTCAAATCGCTCAAGGAAGGTCAGAAAATCAGTTTCGATATCGCGCAAGGCCCCAAGGGGCGGCAAGCATCCAACATTCAGATCGTACACTGATTTTAGGGTGCTCCGGCGCTGGATAGCGCCGGTTTTTAATGCGTAATTGCTAGCTTAAGTCCGATGTAGTACCCTTCGCTTTTTGCGCAACATGCACAACGAAGGAGTCATATTGAATCTGTCCTCAGAAAATCTGGTTGAAGTGAACGACCTGCATTTTTCCTATGGCAACCGCAAGGTGCTCAACGGCATCAACCTCACCATACCCCGCGGCAAAGTGGTTGCGATATTGGGGGTGAGCGGCTGCGGAAAAAGCACCCTGTTGCACCATTTCGGCGGGCAGCTCAAACCTGAGCGGGGCAGCGTGAAGATACAGGGTCAGGTGGTGCATGAGCTCGATAACGATGCGCTGTATTCCTTGCGCCGCGAGATGGGCATGATGTTCCAGGTCAGCGGGCTGTTCAGCGATTTGTCGGTCTACGACAATCTGGCGTTCCCGATGCGCGAACACACCGATCTGTCCGAGGAGATGATACGCGATCTGGTGCTGATGAAGCTGCAGGCGATCGGTCTGCGCAACGCGCACGGGCTGATGCCCAAGGATCTGTCAGGCGGGATGGAACGCCGTGTGGCGCTGGCCCGTGCCATCGCACTCGATCCCATGCTGATCATCTACGATGAACCCTTCGCGGGGCTGGACCCCATCTCGCTCAACATCATCGCCAACTTGATCCGTAAACTGAACGATGCGCTGGGGGTCACTTCGGTCGTGGTGACTTATGATATGTCAGAGTCGCTCAAGATCGCCGATTACGTCTATTTCATCCACGATGGTGTTGTGGTGGCCCAAGGCGAGGCAGATCAGATGTACCAATCCACCGATCCCTTCGTCCACCAGTTCATCCACGCCGAGCCGGACGGCCCGGTCGCCTTTCAGTATCCCAGTCGTCCTTACGCGGAAGATCTGATGTAAAAACAATTATCAATTTACCTGTTCTTCCGATAATAGTCGATCAGGTGGCGAGTAGACTGGTCGTGTTGACCCGCAGGACTGTTTCCTTGCAGTTCGGGCAGGATCTTGCTGGCCAGCTGCTTGCCCAGTTCCACGCCCCACTGATCAAACGAATTGATGTTCCAGACTATGCCTTGCACGAACACTTTTTGTTCGTATAAGGCGATCAGCATTCCCAGCGTATGCGGATCCAGGCGGTCGAACAGCAAAGTATTGGTGGGCTTGTTCCCGGGGAAAACCTTGTGGGGCAGCAAAGTTTCAAGATCTGCCTCGTTCATGCCGAAAAGTTCAGCGCGTGCCTCATCCGAAGTCTTGCCTATCATCAGCGCTTCGGTTTGCGCAAAGCAGTTTGCAAGCAGAATGGCGTGGTGATCGCCGATCGGATTCTGGCTGTGCAGCGGGGCGATAAAGTCGGCCGGGATCAGCCGGGTGCCCTGATGGATCAGCTGGTAGAAGGCGTGCTGACCGTTGGTGCCGGCCTCTCCCCATACCGCCATGCCGGGATCGTAATCGACCGCGAAGCCGTCGCGATCCACGCCCTAGCCGTAGCTCTCCATGTCGAGTTGTTACAGATAGGCGGCAAAGCGATGCAGATACTGATCGTAGGGCAGTACCGCATTGGAGCTGGTGCCAAAAAAGTCGCCGTACCAGATGCCCAGCATGCCCATCAGCACCGGCATGTTCTGCTCTAAAGGCGCATGGCGAAAATGCATATCCATTTCGTGCGCGCCGCACAACAGCTGTTCAAATTTGTCCATGCCGATGTAGAGCGCAATCGGCAGGCCGATCGCCGACCATAGCGAGTAGGGCCCGCCCACCCAGTCCCAGAATTCGAACCCGTTATCGGGATTGATGCCGAA
>CAYPIG010000080.1:0-11387 GCA_964410705.1 uncultured Gallionella sp. | reverse complement strand
GTGACCGGCTGGCGTGAGCCGCGCTCAGTGCAAAGCGGGTGTGACAATAAACGCTTTAGATGTGGCTGTCAATAAAAGCCGTCAATTGCGATTTGGACAGCGCGCCGACTTTGGTCGCTTCAATGTTGCCGTTTTTGAACAACATCAGGGTTGGAATGCCGCGCACCCCGAACTTCTGCGGTGTTTGCTGATTTTCGTCGACATTGAGCTTGGCTACGGTCAGTCGGCCCGCATATTCTTTGGCGACTTCGTCCAGTATGGGAGCGATCATGCGGCAAGGGCCGCACCATTCTGCCCAGTAGTCAACCAGTACCGGCAGTGCCGACTGGGTTACATCGGCATCAAAGGTCGCATCGGTAACGTAATGAATATGTTCGCTCATGATTGGATCTCGCTATGGATTTAGGGTGAAAAGCAGTAATGCATGTATTGCCGCTGCCGGATCAGTGCGCATCCTATCTAAAAAATGGCCGGTTGTGAAGCATAGTGCTATTGCTCTGCGGTAAAACAGGCGGAATTCTCCTCCGGATCGCTAAAAAAACGATAGGTGTTCCGGCCGCAGTTTTTAGAGTGGTACATCGAGGTGTCGGCCATGCGCAGCAGGGTGTCGAATTCCTGTCCGTCATTGGGGTAGACTGAAATGCCTATACTGATGGAGGACACGACATCGCTGATGCCGATCGGACAGGGTTCGGCAAGGTCTGCGAGTATTTTCTCCGCGATGGTTGAGATGGTGCTCGCCGTATGTATATCGTTGAGCAGCACGACAAACTCGTCCCCGCCTATGCGGCTGACTGTGTCGTTTTTTCTCACCGCCAGCTGCAGCCGATTGGCGATGATCTGCAGCAGTTTGTCTCCGGCTTCGTGTCCCAGTGTGTCGTTGACCTGTTTGAATTTGTCCAGATCGAGAAATAACAGGGCTACCATGGTGTTTTCCCGTTTGGCACAGGCGATCGCCTGGCTAAAGCGGTCGTGCAGCAGCAGGCGGTTGGGTAGCTGGGTGAGCGGATCGTGATAGGCGAGAAATTCGATCTGGCTGTCGAGGTGTTTGCGCTCGGTCAGGTCGGAAAAAATGGCGATGTAATTGCTCAGGTGGCCGTTGTGGTCGTGCACTGCGCTGATGTCCAGCCATTTGGGGTAGATAGTCCCGTTTTTTCTCTTGTCCCTGATCTCACCTCGCCATATGCCTTCGACATTGAGTTGATGCCATAAGGCGTGGTAGAAGTCGCGATCGTGTTCGCCGGATGCCAGAATGCGGGGGTTTTTCCCTATCACCTCGCTCTCGCTGTAGCCGGTTGTCGTGGAAAACGTCCGGTTGACCGAGACAATCTGGTTGTTCTTGTCGGTGATCATCACCGCTTCTCGGCTGTTGGCCAGTACCTGTTCCGACAGTCTTTGTCTTTCGACCAGTATCAGCAGATCGGTCACATCGTGTCCGAATATGATCAACAGGTTGCGACTGCCATCCGCATGGAAGAGGGGGGACTTGACCTCGTCGAAATGGCGGCAGCTTCCGTCCTGCAACGGTATGGTTTCAACCATGCGGCTGGGAGATTTCTGCTCCCAGGCTAATGCATCTGAGTGTATGCAATAATCCAGAACGGCTCGGTAGGATGTGGGGAGCAGTTCCGCCAGTTCCAGATCGGTTTTTCCTTGCCAGTTTTTTTCGGACAGATCGAAGGTGCGCAGTGCCGTGTGGTTGGCTTCCAGCCAGCGACCGTCGCCGTCCTTGAACAGGATAAAATCAGGAGAAGTGTTGATCAGAACAGAGAAGCTCTCTTCGGAAAGAAAGGCCGCGCTTGAGGTGACGTTGCCTATAAATTTATATCCTTTTCCATAGACCATCCTGATCAGGGTGTCTGAACCGGGGTCGGCCATTTTCAATTGGCTCTTTATTTCGGAAATGCAGCGGGCTATGCTCGAATCGGAAACGGAAGCATCTCCCCATACGGACTGTATGAGATCTTCCTTGGTCACCAGTTTTCCGGCGTTGAGGATGAGTTCGACCAGAACGGACAATTCCTTGGCCTGAAGTTTGATTTCACCCGCTTTTTTATGGCGCACTCCGGAACTGCTGTCGATGTGAAAACCGTTAAAGCTTGCCTGAAATTTGCGTTTCATAGTCGTTCCACTGATACCGGCATGGCTGCCAGATTGAGTCTGTCTGTAAAAAATGCCTGGTGCTGATAGCCCGCAAAAAAATCAAACGGTATCGTGGCACGATCAGTTAGATAAATCTTTACCGGATTCTTCGCTGTTTCCTTTTAGCTAATGCTGCCGGGATTGTTCCGCTCTGTTGCAAGTGCGGATTTATATCAGGAATTTCTCGTTTGTATACCTCTCTGATCTGATAGTTGACAGGGAAGGAAATATGTGTTTCTGAGAGTTTTTGAATGGCGGCGGCTCTTGGAAATCATGCCGGTGGCAAGCTCTGCTAAAATACGGATGATTTTTAATTCATGGAGTGTGGCGATGACCTATGTAGTTTCGGAAAACTGTATCAAGTGTAAATTCACCGACTGTGTGGATGTGTGTCCGGTGGACTGCTTTCGGGAAGGACCGAATTTTCTGGTGATAGACCCTGACGAATGCATCGATTGCACGCTGTGCGTGGCCGAATGCCCGGCTGAGGCCATTTTTGCCGAGGACGATTTGCCTGAGGATCAGAGCCACTTCCTGGCACTCAATGCTGAACTCTCCAAGTTGTGGGGCGCGATCACCGAGAAAAAAGAGGCACCGGCCGATGCGGAAGAGTGGAACGGTGTGAAGGACAAGCTGCGCCTGCTCGAACGATAGGTCTCGGTGGGGAGCTTTTACCGGCATGTCGCGCGGGTAATACTGTCGCGTCATGAACCGCCGGATCTGCGCACGGCTACCGTGCTGCTGCCCAACTACCACGCGGTTGAGCCGCTTGCCCGTGCGTTGTGCGAACAGGCAGGGCAGTTGCTGTTGCCGCAGATGATCACGCTTGCCGACTGGGCAAAAACCGTGGTGATAGATGCGAGCATTCAGCCCGATTCGTTGCGGCTGGCCACGCTCTATCAGGCCTTGCGCGAACGCGAATGGTTTAACGATGCGGATCTTTGGAGCCTGTCGCGCGAGCTGCTCGCGCTGATGGATGAACTCACCAGACATCATGTCGCCCTTCCGGAAAGCGCCGAAGAATTTGCCAGACAACTGACTTTAGCCTACCAGGCGAAGAGCGGCGCGGCGATGCAGTTCGAGGCGCGCGTGGTACATGCCCTCTGGTATGCGATGTCTTGCGGTGATGAACTGGACGATACCCGCGCCTATCAGCTGCGGCTCGGGATGCTCGCAGCACGCGTGAAAAATCCCCTGTATGTGCTGCAAACCTGCGATTTTTCCGCGCCTGAAAAGCTTTTTCTGGACGCCTGTTCCGCACAGGTGTTCGATTTGCGGGTAATGGTCGCAGATTTGCCGGATTTTTCGCTGCTTACCTGCGCTTTGCAGTTGCAGCATGCCGATCTGCTGGGGATGGCGGAAGAACTGAAAGAAGGCGTTTTTTGGCATCAGCGGCTCAGGCTTTTTGGCGCACACGGCTTGGAGCAGGAGGCGCAGGCGGCCGATGTTCAGGTGCGCCGCTGGCTGATCGAAGAAAAAAAGTCCATCGCGGTGGTGGTTCAGGACAGGCTGGTGGCCCGTCGCCTGCGGGCGCTGCTGGAAAGGGCGCAGGTTCAGGTTCAGGATGAAACCGGCTGGACTTTTTCCACCTTGTCGGTGAGCACGGTGCTGATGAACTGGCTGGAGGTGGTGCAGGGCGATTTTTATTATCAGGATGTGCTCGATCTGCTCAAGTCGCCCTATCTGTTTTCTGAAAATCCCGTCCTGCGCAAGCTTTCAAGCTCCCGATTTGAGGCGCTGGTGCGTAAGCACGGCATCGTCGCGCATCTGCAAGATTACCTCAGTGTTGCCGAGCGCACCGAGCCTGAGCTGGTTTTACCGCTGGCAAGAATGCGGCAGGCGGCAAGGCTGCTCGAAGTCAAATCCGCGACGCTGTGCGGCTGGTTGACGGCGCTGCATGAAAGCCTGGAGACTCTTGGGGTTGTTCAGGGCTGGCAGCAGGATGCCGCCGGTCAGCAGTTGATGCAGCTGCTTTTACTCTGGCGGCAAGAACTGCAAGCCGATCAGACCGTATGCAGTTTTTCCCAGTGGCGCAGATGGCTGTCGCAACAGCTCGATCTGAATACCTACCGGGATGTGTCCGTTGAAAGTCCGGTATTGTTCACCCATCTTTCGGCAACCCGCTGGAGGCGTTTCGACGCGGTGCTGCTGATCGGTTGCGATGCCGCGCATCTTCCCGCTCCGGTCAATGCGGGGCAGTGGTTCAATGATGCCGTGCGGGCCACGCTGGGCCTGCCGCTCTCAGGTTTGCAGCAGGCTCAGGTTCGTGACGATCTGCTCTGCCTGCTGGCGCTCAACGACAATGTGCTGGCGACCTGGCAGGCAAGTCAAAATGGCGAGCCGAATCTGCTCAGTCCGCATCTTGAAATGCTGCGCGCGCTGCACCTGCTGGCTTTCGAACACGATCTGATGGACAGCGAACTGGCAGGTTTAGTGGAGACGGCGCAGGTCAGGATGCAGGATGTGGACCGCAAGGGTGCTCCCCGCACAACTGGGGAGTTTTGCTCCAAGTTGTTGCGTGAAGGATTCGGGATTCAGGATTCAGGATTCAGGAGCGAGGATGCTTCAATGCCGCGCCCCGTTGTGCCGGCGGAATTGTTGCCGACGCGCATCTCCCCTTCAGGATATAACTCGCTGATGTCCTGCCCCTATCAGTATTTTGCGCGCCATGTGCTGCATCTGAATGAGCCCGATGAAGTTCGAGAAGAGCTGGACAAGCGCGATTACGGCATCTGGGTGCACGAAATATTGCAGCGATTTCACGCCAGGATGCCGGTGCTGGGGCCGGATGCGGAATCGCTGTTGCGGCAGATCAGTGCAGAGGTGTTTGCCGTCGGGCACGACTATCTGGCGCGTGCGTGGTTGTTGCGCTGGCAGGCGCTGATCCCGGCCTATCTTCAATGGCAGCATGACCACGAGTGCTCAGGCTGGCGGCATCAGCGCAGCGAGGCCGTTTTTGAGCTTCAGGTGGACGGTGACTTGCAGCTGTTCGGGCGTCTGGATCGTGTGGATGTCGGAAAATCAGGCGAGTTATCCGTGCTCGACTACAAGACTCAGTCGGCAGGCGCGCTCAAGTCCCGCCTTAAGGCACCGGGCGAGGACGTTCAGCTTGCCTGTTACGCGGCTCTGGTGAATGCGGATTCGGCGGCTTTTGTCAGTCTGGACGGCGATATCGTGCAGACGGTAATGCCCAAGGACAACATACTTTCAGAGGAAAATATCGCGCGGCTGCGAGCGTTGTTTACGCAGATGCGAGGCGGGGCTGGTATGCCCGCGCACGGGGTTCGCTGCGAACATTGCGAGATGAGAGGGCTGTGCCGACGCGGTGAGTGGGAAGAAAGGCAGGATCAAGGATCGAGACCGCAAGGGTCTTCCCACGAAACAACGGAGCTAAAGCTCCTGTTTTTGAGTGAAGGATGCGGGATTCAGGAAACAGCAAACGGTAAACTGCAAACTGTAAACGGGTTTAGTCATGGATAATCGTCTGGCGCTCGATCCAAAAAACAGCGTGGTGGTTGAGGCTTGCGCGGGCAGCGGCAAAACCTGGCTGCTGGTGTCCCGCATGGTGAGGTTGCTGCTGGACGGTGTGGCGCCCGGCGAAATACTCGCCATCACCTTTACCCGCAAGGCAGCTCAGGAAATGCAGGCGCGCTTGCGCGACTGGCTTTATGAGCTGGCGGCAAAGGACGATGACTATGTGCGCGATTTTTTGCAGCAGCGCGGCGTTGCTGACATCGAATTCGCCCTGCCGCGTGCGCGCCTGTTGTACCAGCAGTTTTTGCTTGCCCGACCCGCTATCACCATCAGCACATTTCACGGCTGGTTCATGCAGATATTGCAGCGCGCGCCCCTCAATGCCGGCAGTGCGGGCGGCGTGCAGCTGCTCGATAAAACCGCAGCGCTGCGGACCGAGGCATGGCAGACTCTGCTCGATGATCTGGAGGGTGAAACGGCCGCATCCATGATGTTTCTTTTCGAAGAGCTGGGTCTGTCCAATACGCAAGACTTGCTGGAAAACTTCGTCGGCAAACGCGCCGAGTGGTGGGCTTATACCGCTGGGCAGGCGGCGCCGTTGGAATTTTCTTTGCAGAAATTGCGTGAAGAGTTCGATGTCGATTTGACTTGCGACCCCGTGGCCTGTTTGTTTGAAGACGATAATTTCGCAGAGGGCGTGCGCGATCTGGCAGGATTGCTGACTGCCAGTGCGGCGCAGAAGGCGAAGTCGGCGCGGCTGCTTGCTCCGTTCGATGGCGCGGGAACGCCTAAGATTCGATTCGAGATGCTGTGGAATGAGCTGTACACCAAAAAAAATGAAGCGCGCGCCATCAAGGCCAACAAGGGGCAGGATGAGTTGCGGATGGCTGCAGCGGTGGCGCGGGTGAGCGAACAGTTACTGTCGGTGTGGAACTGTCTGCAAAGCCAGCACATATACCGCATCAACCTTCATGCGCTGCGATGCGGTGTGGCCCTGCTTGAAACTTATCAGAATCTGAAACTGCGCCAGCAGAAGCTCGATTTTGGCGATCTGGAATGGCGCGTTCGCCAGTTGCTAAGCGACAGCGATCACGCCGAATACCTGCAGTACAAGCTGGACAGCCGTTACCGCCATGTGCTGCTGGACGAATTTCAGGACACCAATCCGCTGCAGTGGCAGATATTGCAATCCTGGTTTGCCGCCTCCGCGGCGGTGGACAGCAAGCCGGTGGTGTTCGTGGTGGGAGATCCCAAACAGTCCATCTATCGCTTCAGGCGCGCCGATGCCAGGCTTTTCGATGTCGTGCGCAACTATCTGGTAAAGGATTATGGCGCGGTCCACCTTAAAAAGAATGAAACCCGGCGCAATGCCCCGGCCGTGTTGCGGGCGGTGAACGGTGTATTTGAAGGTCTGGCGGAATTTAAGGGGTATGAGCGGCACGTCTCGTTTCGGCACGAACTGCCTGGTTACGTCGAAGTGCTGCCGCTGGCTGAATCGGTTCCTGATATGGTGCCGTCTTCTTGTAGTGAATTGCGCAATCCTTTGTTTGAGCCCTATCCCGACCGCGAAGAGGGGGCGCGCGAGGTGGAAGCCGCGCAGTTCGCCGAGAAGATCTTGCAAATATCCGCCACATGGCGGGTTGATGACGCAGGCAAAACGCGTCAGGCGCGTTTTTCAGACATCATGGTGCTGGTGAGGCGGCGCACTCACCTTAAAATTTATGAGCAGGCGCTGCGCAAGCGTTCTATCCCGTTCCTGAGTTCTCGCCGTGGCGGATTGCTGGACACGCTGGAGGCCTCGGACATACAAAGCCTGCTGGGCTTTCTGACTTCTCCGGTAGCCGACCTTGCTCTGGCCCATGTGCTGCGCACGCCGATATTTTCGTGCAGCGACGAGGATCTGATGCAAATTGCAGGCTTGAGGATGCAGGCGTCAGGACTTAGTATGCAGGATACGGCAGGTGGTGAATCATGCGAGACCGGCCCGAATCCCGAATCCCAAATCCAAAATCCTAAATCCTGGTGGCAGCGACTGAAGCATCTGGTTGAAGAGGAGAGGGCAACGCCTGCCTTGCAGCGGGCGCAGGGCTTGTTGCAAGGCTGGCTGCGGCTGGCCGACAAGTTGCCGGTGCACGATTTGCTGGACCGCATCTATTTCGAGGGCGATGCCAGGGCGCGTTATGCGGCCGCCGTGCCAGAGGTGATGCGCACCACGGTGCAGGCCAATTTGCAGGCGTTTTTGGAAATCGCGCTGAATGTGGATGCCGGGCGCTACCCCAGTCTGTCCGGTTTTCTTCGCGAACTCTCCGAATTGCGCCGCTCGGATGACAGCGAGTCGCCCGATGAAGGCAAGGTCTCGCAAGGGGGAAATGCAATTCGCATCTATACGGTGCATGAGGCCAAGGGGCTGGAAGCGCCCATCGTCTGGATGCTGGATACCAATGCCAAAGCTCCGGCTGACCGGGGTTGTGACGTGCTGGTAGACTGGCCGACGGATGCAACATCTCCCGCACACTTTTCTGTTTATACCGACAAGGCCGGTCGCGGTGCCGTGCGCGCCGGCTATTTTGAACAGGAGGCGGTACTTGCACTGCGCGAGGATCTGAATCTGCTGTATGTGGCGATGACGCGTGCCTGTCAGGTGCTGATCCTAAGCGGCAGCGGATCTTTACTGGAAGGTCAGTGGTATCAGCGCGTCCGTGATGCCGTCAATGAGTGCGGGGAAAATCCGCTCGCCTTTGCTGAACTAAACTGCCGCGAAGAGGTGGTTTGCCTTCGGGATAATGCACCGATCGATCAGCGTCTGTGCGTACCCATCCCGGTCGGGATGCGCAAGCCTGTGATGAGCGATGCGCAGCGGCAGGGGGTCTGGCTGCACGGTTTGCTGCAGCACATGAGCATGCCGGATGTCGTGTTATCGGAAATGTTTAAGTGCGAACTGAAACACAGTCTGAACATTGCGCAGGATCAGATGGAAGAGCTCTGGCAACAGGCGATCGGCATACTCAATAATCCCGAGCTGGCGCGGTTTTTCGATCCGGCTTGCCATGCTGCCAATGAGGTGGCTTACGTCAATGCGGAGGGGCAGTTGCGCCGCATCGACAGGCTGGTAGAATTCGAAAGAGAAGTCTGGGTGCTCGATTATAAGTCCGGGATGCACCGCGATAGTTATGCCGGGCAGCTGGAAGAATATCGCATCGCCATGCAGTCTGTTTATCCGCAAAAGCGGGTGCGATGCGCCCTGATCTATGCCGATGGTAAAATGCTTGAAGTCTGACTAAAAAGCTGTGGTATTATTTCGCCACCAGAATTTTTTAATTTTAATGTAAAGGAAAATCCATGGAACACACACTTCCCGCCCTGCCTTATGCAACCGATGCGCTGCAACCCCACATGTCGCAGGAAACCTTCGAATATCACTATGCCAAGCATCATCAGGCTTATGTGACCAATCTGAACAACCTGATCAAAGGCACCGAATACGAGGCGCTGGATCTGGAAGCGATCGTCAAGAAGGCCCCTGCCGGCGGCATTTACAACAATGCGGCTCAAGTCTGGAATCATTCATTTTTCTGGACCTGCATGAAGCCTGCAGGCGGTGGTGCACCAATCGGCGCGCTTCTCGACGCGATCAATGCGAAATGGGGCAGTCTGGACGAATTCAAGAAGGCGTTCCAGGCATCAGCCGTGGGTAATTTCGGTTCAGGCTGGACTTGGCTGGTAAAGAAGGCGGACGGCTCTTTGGATATCGTCAACATGGGTGCGGCTGGCACACCGCTGACCACAGGCGACAAGGCGCTGTTGTGCGTGGACGTATGGGAGCACGCTTACTACATCGACTACCGCAATCTGCGCGCCAAGTTTGTCGAGGTGTTCCTGAACAACCTGGTGGACTGGGATTTCGTGGCGAAGAACTACGCTTAAAGATTCTATTATCTTCCCGGGAGAGCAAAGGTAGCTTTTATCTAATACTCTGGATTGAATACGGTTTGATGCATTTGCCGCAATAAAAACAAGGGGACGGATACTCTAACCGTCCCCTTGTGATTACTGGCCGAAGAAGTCCTTGACCTTGTTCATCCAGGATTTCGCCCTCGGATTGTGATGCGCGCTGTTCAGATCGTTGATACCTTCGAATTCGCGCAGCAATTCCTTCTGACGTTCGGTCAGGTTCACCGGAGTTTCAACGATGACATGGCAATGCAGATCGCCGTGAGTTGAACTGCGTACCCCCTTGATGCCCTTGCCGCGCAGACGGAAGATCTTGCCGCTTTGCGTTTCCGCTGGAATCTTGATATGCGCCTTGCCATCCAGCGTAGGAATCTCGATTTCGCCACCCAGTGCGGCGGTGGAAAAACTGATCGGCATTTCGCAATGCAGATCGTTGTGATCGCGCTGGAATACCGCATGCGCTTTCACGTGGATCACCACATACAGATCGCCCGATGGTCCACCGTTGACACCGTGTTCGCCTTCGCCTGACAAGCGGATGCGATCATCGTTGTCCACGCCGGGCGGTATTTTGACCGACAGCGTCTTGTGCTGCTTGATACGACCGCTGCCGCTGCAGGGTTTGCAGGGCGATGAGATCATTTTGCCGTTACCGTGGCAGCGCGGGCAGGGTTGCTGTATGGAGAAGAAGCCCTGCTGCATGCGCACCTGACCGTGACCGCCACAGGTGGTGCAGGTGGTCGGGTTGGTGCCGGGTTTAGCACCTGAGCCGTGACAGGTATCGCACTCTTCCATGGTCGGTACGCGGATCTGGGTTTCCGTGCCGCGCGCGGCCTGTTCCAGCGTGACTTCCAGGTTGTAGCGCAAGTCGGCGCCTCGTTGCACATTGCTGCGCCCCGAACCGCCCCGTCCGCCGCCGAAGATGTCGCCGAAGATGTCCGAGAAATCGAACCCTTGTGCACCGGCTCCTGCGCCGAAAGGATTGCCGCCGCCCATGCCGCCCGCCTCAAAAGCGGAATGGCCATACTGATCGTAGGCCGCGCGCTTCTGGCTGTCGGACAGGGTCTCGTAAGCCTCTTTGGCTTCCTTGAAATGTTCTTCCGCCTTGGGATTGTCCGGATTGCGGTCGGGATGATGCTTCATCGCCAGCTTGCGATAAGCCTTCTTGATCTCATCATCCGATGCATCGCGATTGACGCCCAGGACTTCGTAGTAGTCTTTTTTTGACATAGAGAGCTCGTAGCCCGTAGCGTGTCGCTTGTAGCTGGTGAGCGCACCGGCTACAAGCTACCGGCTACTAGCTTACTTTTTGTCCTTTACTTCGGTGAACTCGGCATCCACCACGTCGCCCTCGTCCTTCTTGGCTTCGTGAGCAGCGCCTTGACCTGCCTCAGCGGACTTGGCCTGTTCTGCGGCGTAGATCTTTTCGCCCAGCTTCTGCGCTGCGGTTGCCAGCGCTTCAGCCTTGGCTTCGATCGCATCCTTGTCATCGCTCTTCACGACTTCTTCGGCTTCTTTTACCGCAGCTTCGATGGCAGACTTTTCATCCGCGCTCAGCTGATCGCCGTATTCCTTCAGCGATTTGTTGGTCGAGTGGATCAGCGCATCCAGTTGGTTGCGTGCGGTAACCAGTTCCAGTGCCTTCTTGTCGTCTTCTGCATGGGCTTCTGCATCCTGAACCATGCGTTCGATTTCCGCTTCGGACAGACCGGAGCTGGCCTTGATGGTGATGTTCGCTTCCTTGTTGGTGGCCTTGTCCTTGGCGGACACGTGCAGAATACCGTTTGCGTCGATGTTGAAGGTCACTTCGATCTGAGGCA
>CAYPIG010000079.1:0-11933 GCA_964410705.1 uncultured Gallionella sp. | reverse complement strand
GAACTGCTCTCGTCACCGCGACTGCCGCTCGACCCGTCGCTGGCCGCCGCTGCCGCCCCGGCCGCGCGCTACACGCCATGGTTGCGCGCAGGGCAGGGCGTGCTGCAACTGCAGGAGGAGATGGAGCTCGAACGTTCGCATTTGCAGAGCGCAAAAGATGAGCTGGCGCAATACAACGAGCGGCAGCATAAGAGCGATGTCAGCCTGCGCGCGATACTGAATAATTCTCCCTATATGGCCTGGTTGAAGGATACCGACGGGCGCTATATCAAGGTCAACAAGATGTTCGTCGATTACGTGCAATGCGGCGATATCGGGCAGATAGTCGGCAAATCGGACGAAGAAATATGGCCTGAGGCTCTGGCCGAAAAACACCGCATCGAGGATGCCGAGGTGATGCGTTCGCGCGAACAGAAGCGCTTTGAAGACTCTCTGGAGGAGGGCGGTCAAATCCGCTGGATCGAGTCTTTTAAGACCCCGGTGATCGACGAGCACGGCAATCTTTTGGGCGTCACCGGATTCGCCCGGGACATCACCGAGCGCAAGCTGGCCGAGTACAAGCTGATACACGACAAGGATCAACTCGAAGCGCTGGTCGCATCCCGTACTAGGGAACTGCAAAGTGCCAAGGAGATGGCGGATGCGGCCAGCCGAATCAAGAGCGAGTTCCTCGCCAACATGAGTCATGAGATACGAACGCCGCTCAATGCCATCATCGGCATGGCTTATCTTGCGATGAGAAATGATCTGGGAGATAAGGCGCGTGACTATCTGGGCAAGATCCACTTTGCCGGGCGCCATCTGCTGAAGATCGTCAACGATATCCTCGATATTTCCAAGATAGAGGCGGGCAAGTTTGAGATCGAGAAAGTCGCCTTCAGAACGGAACGCCTGTTGGCCAACGTCGCTTCCATGATCAAGGATGCGGCGGAAGAAAAGGATCTGAAGCTCGAGTTGATTTACGATCATTCCATCCCCGAACTGCTAGACGGCGATTTTCTGCGTCTGAGTCAGGTGCTGGTGAACTACATCAGCAACGCGATCAAGTTCAGCGAACGGGGAAGTGTTATCATCCGCTTCACTAAGATCGAAGAGACAGAGTCCGATGTGCTGCTGCGGTTTTCGGTCGAGGATACCGGTATCGGTTTGACCCCTGAACAGATGGGGAAACTGTTCCAGTCGTTTCAGCAGGCCGATGCGTCGACCTCGAGGCGGTTCGGCGGCACCGGGCTGGGGCTGGCGATCTGCAAACAGCTGACCGAGCTGATGGGGGGTGAGGTCGGGGTCGAAAGCGAATATGGCAGGGGCAGCACTTTCTGGTTTACATCCCGGCTGGGCAAGGTGCAGGGGGGCGTATCGCAGGGCAGACCCATTCCCGCTTTCGAGCAGCAATCGAGTTTTGCGATGATCCGGGGAGCATCGATATTGCTGGCTGAAGACAATTTGTTTAATCAGGAAGTCGCCGTCGATATGCTGGAGAATGCCGGTGCGCGGGTTACGGTCGCAGGCAACGGAGAGGAGGCGCTTGAGTGTCTGCGGTCGGACGTTTTCGATTGTGTGCTGATGGACATGCAGATGCCCAAGATGGACGGGCTGGAAGCCACGCGCCGCATAAGAGCCGATTCTGCATTAAAAGATCTGGTCGTGATCGCCCTGACCGCGAACATCATGCAGTCGGACAAGGAGCGCTGTTATGCTTCGGGGATGAACGATTTTATCAGCAAGCCGTTCCTGCCAGATGACTTTTACCGAATTATTGCGAAGTGTCTGTCGGCGCGCTCGCCTGTGCCATTGATTCAGCCCGTCGCCCAGAGTCCGATCGATGAAGAGGCAGGCTCTGATTCATCCGTCATCGATTTTTCGGTACTGGCTAAGCTGTTCGGTGACTCGCCTGAGAAGATTAAAAAGTTTTCATTCCGTTTCCTCGAATCGGCACGACAGGGACTGGACGAGATGGATGCCGCGCTACAGGCGAAAGATGCGAGTGCGCTGGCCAAACTCGGACATAGAATAAAATCTTCAGCCAGTTCATCCGGTGCACTGGGTTTTGCAAAGTTGTGTCATCGTCTCGAATGCGCGGGGAATGAGGCAGACATGGAAGAGGCGGGGAAAATTGTGCCACAATTGCATCCGCTGCTATTGCGGATTGAGGCAGAAGTCAAACGGAAGTATTCTTGAACAGGCAGACCATGAGTGATAAAGCAAAAATCCTGATCATCGACGATGACGTTTTCATGCGTGAAATACTCGAAGATATCCTGAGCGATGTTTATACCGTCATCACGGCGGGAAGCGGCGAAGAGGGGTGCGAGAAGGCCTCGGCGGAAAACCCTTCCCTGATTCTGCTCGACGTCGAGATGCCAGGCATGGATGGCTACGAGGTGTGTCGGCGTCTCAAACAGGAGAACGATACCGCCCCGGTTGTTTTTGTCTCGGCTCACGACAAACTGGAAGAGCGTCTCAAAGGCTATGAGGCCGGGGGCAGCGATTACATCGTCAAGCCTTTCGATCCGCTGGAATTAAAGTCGAAAATCGCGCATCTGCTGTGCATGGTGTTGGAGCGGACTCAGTTGCAGCAAATGGCCAGCTATGCGAGCAGCACGGCGATGACGGCGATGACCAGCATGAGCGAGATGGGCGCGTTGTTGGGTTCACTCAATGCATTCAATGCCAGCACCGATGTGCACGCGCTGGCACAAGCCGTGTTATCGGGCCTTGCGCAGTATGATTTGAACGGGGTAGTGCAGGTGATTTCCCCGGGAAAGTGCATTTCCCTGTCCGCGCAGGGGGAGGCCAGTCCTCTGGAGATTTCCGTGCTGGAGCACATGAAGGGCATGGACAGGATCGTGCATTTCAAGAGACGGATGTCCATACACTATGCGCATGTAGCGATGCTGGTCAACAACATGCCGATCGAAGATGCCGGTCGTTGCGAACGGTTGCGCGATCATCTGGCCATGCTGGTTGAAGGCGCCGAAATGCGCGTGGCGGGCATCATTGCCGAAAATGAATCCCGGCGGCGCGGCCTGGCCATCGAGCAGATGATAGGGCGGGTCACCGGGGCACTGAACAACATCGATGCGACTCAGCGCCGCAACCGCATGGAAATGCGCATGTCTTTTGCCGCTCTGACCGACAAGATGGGTGCGGCCCTGCTGCAGGTTGCCCTGACCACTGAACAGGAAGATTTTCTGTGCGGTATCGTCTCCAACGGCATAGAGGAGATCATCAATGTACAGTCCACCGAGGTGGAGTTGCAGAACAAGCTCACCTCGCTGGTTGATGAAATGAAACAGGTGCTGGGTTAAGCCTGTTTTTTTGATATGGATCAGCTTATAAATTCCGTTAAGGTTTATCCGCGCGGCCAGCTTTTGTTTGTGCTGGTGGTGTGCGGTGTCCTTGTTGCGGTCGAGTGGTCGAGCAGGAACTTGCTTGCCCTTATTCTCCTGGTGTTGCTCGCATCGGTCGCGCTGCGCCGCAGTGGTGCCTTGAGGGATAGCGAAGGGCGCTACCTGTTCGATTACGGCGCAGATGCCATACTCCTGTTCAGGACCGCCAGCGATGGCAAACGACTGGTGGTCGATGTCAACGAAGCCGCCTGTCAGCGTCTGGGGTACAGTCGAAGCGAAATGATGGGCATGGACGTGGCCGGTTTCAATGGTTATCCGGCCAACCGCGAGCAGATATTCGCCCAGCTTGCGCAGCACGGCAGCGCTATTTTTGAAACGGTTCATCTGACCCGGGATGGCAATCAGATTCCGGTCGAAGTGCATGCGCGCACTTTTATGTTTCGGGGTGAATCTATGACGCTGGAAATCGTGCGCGACGTCACGGAGCGATATCAGGCGGAACGGGAGAAGGAGGAATTGCGGCGCAATATGCAGGCACTGCTCAATGCGATTCAGGAAACCACCTTGCTGCTAGATGCGCGGGGCAACATTCTGATACATAACGATGTCGCCGCGCAACGGTTAAAAATTGCTGCGTCTGAAATGTCGGGAAAAAACCTCTACGAATTGCTGCCGCCTGAAGTGATGCGTTTTCGCCGGGAAAAGTTGGAGCAGATATTGCAGCGCGGTCTGCCGCAAACCTATGAGGATGAAAGTCTGGGGCACCGTTATCAGAGCTCGGTATATCCCGTGCGTGATGTTCACGGCACCATAGCCGGTTTTGCCGTTTATTCCGCCGATGTCACGCAACAGCGCAGGTTGCAGGGGATAGATGAGCTGTTCTCTGATATCAACCAGCTGGTGTTGCAGGGCGCATCGCTCAGCACCGTGCTGATTGTCGCCTGCAAAAAAGTGACGGATCTGTTTCATTTAGGGGCGGCGTGGGTGGGGCGCAAGGAGCCGGACGGCTCAATATCTGTGCTGGCCGGCGGCGGAGAGGCTTCGCGCTATGTCGACAGTTTGAAGAAGTCAGGCATACGCTGGGATGACAGCGTTCAGGATCCCTCGGGCAGTGCGATCTGCAGCGGACGGGCTCAGGTTTTCAAGATGTCGGATGTGCATTTTGACTCCTGGGGGCAGATTTTGCATGAGCATCATCTGCAAGCGATGCTGACTATCCCTCTGGTGATACGCGACGAGATACGAGGCGTATTTTCGCTGTATTCCAGTGACCCGGTATTTTTCGATACGCAAGCCGTGCTCGATATGATGACGGGAATTTCCATGCGCATCAGTGTGGCGATGGAGGCTGCCATGGATCAGCAGCAGATACGTCTGCTCAGTTCTGCGCTGATTGCGGCGGGTAACGGGGTGATGATCACCAATGCGCGCGGACAGATCCAGTGGGTGAATCCGGCATTTTGCACCTTGAGTGGCTACAGTCGCGATGAGCTGATCGGCCAGACACCGCGCATCTTGAAGTCTGGGCGGCAGACTTCCGAGTATTATCAGGCTCTGTGGAGTGCGATCAGCCGGGGTGAAATCTGGAGCAGCGAGACGACCGAACGCGCGCGGGACGGCAGTCTGTATACCGTTTCGCAGACCATCACGCCCATGCTCAATGACGATGGGGAGGTCGCCCACTACATCGCCATTCATGAAGATGTCACCGCGCAGATACTCTCCAAGGAGCGCATCGCGTATATGGCGCATTTTGACGCGCTGACCGCGCTGCCCAACCGGGCGCTTTTCTATGACAGACTGAAACAGGCTTTCGTGAAGGCGCGCCGTTCAGGGGATGAGATGGCGCTGTTGTTCCTCGATCTGGATGGATTCAAACAGGTCAATGACGGATACGGACATCATGTGGGCGATCTGCTGCTCAAGGCGGTGGCGGAACGCCTGCAGGAATGCGTGCGCGAGAGCGATACCGTCGCCCGTCTGGGCGGTGATGAGTTTACCGTCATCCTGAACCAGACACATGGGCGAGAGTCGATCGACAAGGTGGCATTTAAGATCATAGAGACGATTGCGCAGCCCTTCGATATTGCAGGGGCGAGTGTCAGGGTCGGCGTGAGCATAGGCATAGGCATCTATGCCGATGCTACGACGGACGAAGAGAGTCTGGTGCATGAGGCGGATCAGGCGATGTATGCGGCAAAAATGGCAGGAAAAAATACCTGGCGGTTTTTCCTGCCGCATGAACCTGCCTGAAATCCGGTTTGTTACTTCAATCTATCGGTCAGGTGCGGTTCGATCACTTTGAGCAGCATGGGATGTATGTTGGGGTTGCCCGCGCAGATGTTGCCAGTCCTGAGGAAGCTGTCTCCTCCGGCAAGATCGCTGACCATGCCGCCCGCTTCGGTGATCAGCAAGGTGCCTGCCGCGATGTCCCAGCATTTGAGACCGGTTTCGAAGAAACCGTCATAGCGACCGGCTGCCATCCAGGCCAGATCGAGGGCGGCCGAACCCGGGCGGCGCAGTCCGGAAGTCTGCTGCATCAGATCTTTGAAGATGCCGATATAGGCATCCATGTGTTCGAAATTGGTGTAGGGGAATCCGGTGCCGATCAGGCTGTCCGCCATATGCAGGCGTTTTGAGACGCGCAGGCGTTTGTCGTTTAAATATGCGCCGCGTCCGCGAGTCGCGGTAAACAGCTCATTTTTGGTCGGGTCGTAGATGACCGCCTGTGTGATGATGCCTTTGTGCTGCAGGGCGATGGAAACGGCGAACTGCGGAAAACCGTGCAAAAAGTTGGTGGTGCCATCCAGCGGGTCTATGATCCAGACGAATTCGGACTCGCCCTGTGTGCCGCTCTCTTCTGCCAGTATCGCGTGGTCGGGATAAGCATCCAGCAGCGTCTGTATGATGGTTTGCTCGGCGGCGCGATCGACTTCGCTGACGAAATCCGCGTGAGATTTCTTGGTGATAGTCAGATGATCGATCTTGTCTGTGCTGCGATGGATCAGATTGCCGGCGCGACGAGCGGCCTTCACCGCGATGTTGAGCATGGGATGCATAATTACGACCTTATAGTTTAATGAGCAGTAGAATCTTGCTCGTATTTTAATTGTAAACGGCGCTTAAGTGCGAATTTATTCGCGCCGCGGTGAAAATTGCGCTGTATGTACGCATCAGATAGACCGGCGGGGTGTTTTTCATTTATTATCTGCGGCTAATATAGCAGGGGAATAGTTTTTGGATAATCATTTGAATCACGTAAGAGTCGTCTTGAGTCACACCACTCACCCGGGAAACATCGGGGCGGCGGCGCGCGCGATGAAGGTGATGGGGCTGCGCCACCTGTATCTGATCAATCCCCGGCACTTTCCAGATCCTCAGGCATCGGCGATGGCAGCGGGTGCGGACGATGTGCTGGCAGATGCGGTGGTGTGCACCTCGATAGACGAAGCCCTGCAGGGGGTGTCCTTGACGGTGGGCATGACCGCGCGGGTGCGGGATATTTCCAATCAGATACTGACGCCGCGGCTGGCGATGCAGCAGGTGGCGCAGCAGACTCATGCGGTGGCCTTGCTGTTCGGCACCGAAATGTCCGGGCTGACCAATGAAGAGGTGAGTCGCGCGCAGCTGCTGGTGAACATCCCGGCCAACCCGGAATTTTCGTCGCTCAATCTGGCCGCCGCGGTTCAGGTCATCGCCTACGAGCTATCGGTTGCGTTAGAGCATTATCAGCCCGTCGAGCAGCTGGTGCAGCCCGCCTCGCATGAACAGGTGGAAGGCCTGATGGCTCACCTTGAAAAAACGCTGCTTGAAATCGGATTTTTCAGCACCCAGAATCCCGCGCGCATGATGCAGCGGTTGCGCCGTCTTTATGCGAGGGCGAGGCTGGAATCCGATGAGATCAACATCCTGCGTGGCATACTGAGCGTGACAACCGAGTACAATGCGCGCCTCAAGGCGAAATACCAGCAAGACGTTCAAAAGCAATCGCAAGATGTTCAAAAATATTAGAGAAGATATCGCCAGCGTGTTTGACCGGGATCCGGCGGCCCGCACCACCTTTGAGGTGCTGACCTGCTATCCGGGACTGCATGCGCGCGTGTTGCACCGCTTATCCAATCGCTTATGGCACGCCAATTTCAAATGGGCGGCGCGCTTTTTATCCTACCTGACCCGGGGGCTGACCGGTGTCGAGATCCATCCGGGCGCGACCATAGGCCGGAGATTTTTCATCGATCACGGCATGGGGGTGGTGATAGGCGAAACCGCAGAGATAGGCGACGATGTTACTTTGTATCACGGAGTTACGCTGGGCGGTACCTCCTGGCGTCACGGCAAGCGCCATCCTACGCTGGGTGATGGCGTGGTGGTAGGCGCAGGCGCCAAGATACTCGGGCCCATCCTGATCGGTGCGGGAGCCAAAGTCGGTTCCAATGCGGTGGTGGTCAAGGATGTTCCGGCCGGATCGACTGCGGCCGGTATCCCGGCGCGGATCCTTGACGAAGAAAAAAAGAAGACCACCGGTTTTGATGCCTACGGCATCGGCAACGATCAGAACGATCCGCTTTCCAAGGCGATACACGGCCTGTTAGGTCACAGCGTAACGGTGGATCAGCGCATCGATTTCATATTGCAGCAGCTCGAAAAAATGGGTGTCAGCGTCGAGGAAGAGCGAGCGACTGCCGATAAATTTGACCCTAATCATCTGAACAAGATAGTTGATTAAAAGATTCGGGTATCGTATTATCTGCACCGGGCTACCGTGCGCAAACGGTAAACAAATTCATTATATTTGAGGCAGGAGAGCATCATGAGATTGACTACCAAGGGGCGGTTTGCTGTTACGGCGATGGTTGATTTGGCAATAAACGGTGGGCGCGGCCCGGTAACGCTCGCTTCCATCAGCGAGCGGCAGAAAATTTCACTCTCTTACCTTGAGCAGCTGTTTGGCAAGTTGCGCCGCAACAATCTGGTGGAAAGCGTGCGCGGACCGGGCGGCGGATATTATCTGGCCAGAACGGCCAGTAAAATCAAAATTGTAGAGATCGTAGTGGCGGTTGATGAACCGCTCGATGCCACTCATTGCAAGGAGAAGGGCGATTGTCAGGATGGCAAGCCTTGTCTGACCCATAATTTGTGGATGGGATTGAACGAAAAAATTTACGCTTATCTCGATTCGGTCAATCTGCAACAGCTGGTCGATGGTCAGGGCAAGGCGGAATGCAAGTCGGTGATCGTCAACAAATAGTCTTTGCAAAAGAAAGTTAACATGAAGCTACCGATTTACATGGATTACTCTGCCACTACGCCGGTCGATGCGCGGGTGGCCGAAAAAATGATACCGTATTTGTGCGAAAAATTCGGCAATCCGGCCAGTCGCTCCCACGCTTTCGGCTGGGAGGCCGATGCTGCGGTGGAGCTTGCGCGAGAACAAGTCGCCAAACTGGTTAATGCGGATCCCAAAGAGATAGTCTGGACTTCGGGGGCGACAGAATCGAACAATCTGGCCATCAAGGGAGCGGCGCATTTTTATCAGGGTAAGGGTAAACATATCGTCACCATGAAGATCGAACACAAGGCGGTGATCGATACGGTCAGAGAGCTCGAGCGCGAGGGGTTTTCAGCGACCTATCTTGATCCTGAACCCAACGGTTTGCTCGATCTTGAAAAGCTCAAGGCCGCATTGCGGCCGGATACCATCATCGTGTCGGTGATGCTGGTGAACAATGAAATCGGTGTGATACAGGACATCGCGGCGATAGGCGAAATCTGCCGTGCCAAGGGTATTTTGTTCCATGTCGATGCGGCGCAGGCCACCGGTAAGGTTGCGATCGATCTGCAATCGCTCAAGGTCGATCTGATGTCGTTCTCGGCGCACAAGACCTACGGTCCCAAAGGCATAGGCGCGCTGTATGTGCAGCGCAAACCGCGCGTGCGACTGGAAGCTCAGATGCATGGCGGCGGCCACGAGCGCGGCATGCGTTCGGGCACTCTGGCAACACATCAGATCGTCGGCATGGGTGAGGCTTTTCGCATCGCCAAAGAGGAGATGGAGAGTGAAAACGAACGCATCCGTATGCTGCGCGACCGCCTGATGGCAGGTCTGATGGACATGGAGGAGGTGCACATCAACGGCGATATGGTGCAGCGCGTGCCGCACAATCTCAACTTGAGTTTCAACTTCGTCGAAGGTGAATCTCTGATCATGGCGATCAAGGATGTCGCCGTATCCAGCGGTTCTGCCTGTACTTCGGCCAGCCTGGAACCCTCTTATGTGCTGCGCGCGCTGGGGCGCAGCGATGAGCTGGCGCACAGTTCGATCCGCTTTACGGTGGGGCGTTTTACCACCGTCGAAGAAGTCGATTACGTGATTCAACTCATGAAGAGCAAGATCGACAAGCTGCGCGAATTGTCGCCCTTGTGGGAGATGTACAAGGACGGCATCGATCTCAATACCGTGCAGTGGGCGGCACACTAACAACAGAATTAAGGATGCAGGATTCAGCCAAAACCGGCTTTCCTGAATCCCGAATCCCGAATCCTGGAGAGCAAAATGGCTTATAGCGAAAAATTACTGGATCATTATGAAAACCCGCGCAATGTGGGTTCTTTTGCCAAGGACGATGAAGGACTGGGCACCGGCATGGTAGGCGCACCCGCATGCGGGGATGTGATGAAGCTGCAGATCAAGGTTGGGCGAGACGGGGTCATCGAAGACGCCAAGTTTAAGACTTACGGTTGCGGTTCTGCGATAGCCTCAAGTTCTCTGGTGACCGAGTGGGTCAAGGGCAAGACCGTGGATCAGGCCTTGCAGATCAAGAATACGCAGATCGCGGAAGAACTGGCGCTGCCTCCGGTGAAGATACACTGCTCGATACTGGCCGAAGATGCGATCAAGGCGGCGGTTGCCGATTACAAGGCCAGACACGGTGATCGCGTCGAGACCCCTGCCTGTACCGGCAGCTGCTGAGCGGAGAATAAAATGGGTGTGACGCTGACAGAAGCTGCTGCAAAGCATGTGGCAAATTTTATCGCAAAGCGGGGAAAAGGACTGGGATTGCGCATCGGGGTGCGCACCAGCGGCTGCTCCGGCATGGCCTATAAACTGGAATTTGCCGATGTCCTGGACGAGGGGGATCTGCAGTTTGACAGTCATGGCGTGACGGTGCTGGTCGACCCGAAAAGTCTGCCCTATATCGAAGGGATGGAGCTCGATTACGTGCGTGAGGGTTTGAACGAAGGATTCAAGTTCAACAACCCCAATGTGAAGGATTCCTGCGGCTGCGGCGAGAGTTTTAAGGTTTGACGGTGCGCTTCGATCCTGCAACAAACCACTTTGAGCTGTTCGGTCTGCAGCCTGCTTTTAAACTGGATAGCGCCTTGCTGGATGCGGCTTTTCGTGCCCTGCAGGCCGAAGTGCATCCGGATAAGTCCGCCCACCTTTCGGACGGGCAGCAGCGCATCGCAATGCAGATATCCACCCGGGTGAACGAGGCGTATCAGACTTTGAAGCGCCCGATCAACCGTGCCCGCTATCTGCTGAGCCTGCACGGCGTCGATACTCAGGAAGAATGCAATACGGCGATGCCGGTTGATTTTTTAATGGCGCAGATGGAGCGGCGGGAAGCGGTTGAGGCGGCGGATGATCTGGATGCGCTGCAGCGACTTGAAACAGAAACGAAGCGCGATACGCGCGAACTCGAAGCGCAGCTTGCAGTTAAAATAGATGCCGAACAGGCCTATTCTGAGGCGGCAGGCTTGATCCGCAAGTTGCGGTTCATGGAAAAACTGGCGGAAGAAATTCACGCCGCTTATGACGAACTAGATAGCTAGCGGGGCTGGGCGGTGAGTGGCACGTAAAGCTACTTTCCGCTTATGACTTGCTACTCACGACTCTACATGGCTTTACTACAAATTTCCGAACCCGGTTTGAGCACCCTGCCGCATCAGCACCGGCTGGCGGTGGGCATAGATCTTGGTACGACCAACTCTCTGGTCGCTACCGTGCGCAACGGCATCAGCGTGGTGCTAGGCGATGAGCATGGCAGAGCCATGCTGCCGTCGGTGGTTCGTTATTGCTCTGACGGCACGGTGATGGTGGGGGATGCGGCCCAGTCGCAACAGAGCGATGATCCGGTCAATACCATCGTCTCGGTCAAGCGCTTCATGGGGCGCGGGTTGATGGACGTAGGCGACACCAGCCGTCTTCCCTACCGCTTTGTCGAATCCGAGGGCGGCATGGTTCAGTTGCGCACCTCGGCTGGGATTAAGAGTCCGGTCGAAGTTTCCGCCGAAATACTCAAGGTGTTGCGTGCGCGGGCTGAAGCTTCTCTGGGGGGAGAGCTGGTCGGTGCGGTGATCACGGTTCCTGCCTATTTCGACGATGCGCAGCGCCAGGCGACCAAGGATGCGGCGAAACTGGCAGGATTAAACGTGTTGCGACTGCTCAATGAGCCGACTGCTGCGGCCATCGCCTACGGTCTGGACAATGCTTCGGAGGGCATTTATGCCGTCTACGATCTGGGCGGCGGCACCTTCGATATTTCGATCTTGCGTCTGTCGCGCGGGGTGTTCGAGGTCCTG
>CAYPIG010000078.1:0-12826 GCA_964410705.1 uncultured Gallionella sp. | reverse complement strand
GCCGATTTCTTGTAAGCGCGGTTCCAGTCGTTGGACAGCTCGTGCATGGCGAACAGCACGCGCCTGTGCACCGGCTTCAAGCCATCGCGCACATCGGGCAGGGCGCGCCCGACGATCACGCTCATCGCATAATCCAGATAGGATTTGCGCATTTCCTCTTCAAGACTGACCGGCAGGGTTTCTTTAGCGAATTGTTCCATGTGTATGTGTATAGTTAGCCCAAAAAACAGCTCGCAAGTTTACCACAGATAGCCCCCTGCACCTACGCCCGTTCTCACTAAAACGCGCTGTTCAGAACAACTGCGACAAGCTTTAGTCTTCTTCGCCTCTATGATGTCCGCGATGCTCGCCGCGATCCCTGTGCTCATCGCGATCTCCGCGGTCCCCATGATCTTTATGCCCTTCATGTCCACGATGACGCCCTTCATCGTTGCGCCGCTCGCCTTGCGCCTGCCCGACTGGGGCCTGTCTGACCGGCTGGTTCTGCCCCGAACTGCCGATGGCCGCACCGGTTCCGCCACCGATAGCCGCGCCCAGTATTGCACCGTTTTTACCGCCCACGCTCTGCCCGACCGCAGCACCCGCAGCGCCCCCCAGCACCCCGCCTAGCACAGCGCCGCCATCGACTGCAAAGGCCGCACCGCTTACGGAAAACAACAGGGCTAAAACCAACGATTTGTTCATACTGCCTCCAATCAAAAATTAAGGATAACCCGATACAGCGCGAGATTTAGTCTCACCCCCGCCAGTTTAGTTCCCAAACGCATTTGTCGGCAATCTTTCTCCCATGTTATTCTCAGCCATCTTTCAAAATCCTTATCGCCATGTCCGTTTCCATCAAAACCCCCCAGGAAATCGAAAAAATGCGCATCGCCGGGCGACTGACCAGCGAAGTGCTCGATTACATCACGCCTTTTGTCAAAGCAGGCATCACCACCAACCAGCTGGACAAGCTCTGTCACGACCTGATCGTCGAGGTACAAAAAGCCATCCCCGCCCCGCTCAATTATGCGCCGGGCGGACATAAGCCATACCCGAAATCCATCTGCACCTCGATCAATCACCAGATCTGCCACGGCGTTCCCAGCGACAAGGTGCTGAAAAACGGCGACATCGTCAATCTAGACATCACGGTAATCAAGGACGGCTATCACGGCGACAGCAGCCGCATGTTTTATGTCGGAGAACCCTCCATTCAGGCAAAACGGCTTTGCGAGGCGACTTATCAGTCGCTGTGGAGAGGAATACGCGCCGTCAAGGCGGGAGCCTACCTGGGCGACATCGGCCATGCGATTCAGAGTTTTGTCGAACCTCTGGGTTACAGCGTAGTGCGCGAATTTTGCGGCCACGGCATAGGCGCAAAGTTTCACGAGGAACCTCAGGTTCTGCATTACGGCCGCCCGAAAACCGGCTTGCGGCTGGAGGCTGGCATGGTCTTCACCATAGAACCCATGATCAACGCCGGAAAAAAGGAAATCAAACACCTGGCGGACGGCTGGACGGTGGTCACCAAGGATCACAGCTTATCGGCACAATACGAACACACCTTGCTGGTCACCGAAACCGGCTATGAAGTGCTGACCGTATCGGCAGGCTGCCCCGCACCTGAATAACCATGCAGGAATGCGATATCACCGGGTTGCGCAAGGCGCTGCAAAGCGACCGAAAAATCCTAGAGGAAAATTTCCTGCAAAGGGGAAAAGCGGCCAGGCTGCTCAATGCGCACAGCAAACTGATAGACGGCTATCTGCGCCGGATCTGGCAGCAGTTGTCCATGCCCTGCACCCTGATCGCCGTTGGCGGCTACGGAAGGGGCGAGCTTTATCCTAGATCGGACATCGACCTGCTGATATTGCTAGGCGAAGATCCGGATGAGGCCTTGCAGCACAAACTGCACGAGCTGCTCGCCCTGCTCTGGGACATCGGTCTGGAAGTCGGTCACAGCATACGCACCGTGGAGCAGTGCATCGTCGAATCCTCCGACATCACGGTGCAGACCAATTTGCTCGAAGCCAGATTCCTTGCCGGAAATGCTGAGCTGTTTGCCCGGCTTTGCGCGGCAGTTCGCCAACATCTTGATCCTTGCGAATTCTACCTGGCGAAGTTGCGCGAACAACAGCAAAGACATGCGCGATTTGACGACACCGATTTCAATCTGGAGCCGAATCTCAAGGAAAGCCCGGGTGGCTTGCGCGATTTACAGACGGTGACCTGGATCAGCCGTGCCGCGGGCCTTGGGACCGGCTGGACGGAACTGGCCGATGCCGGCCTGATCAGCCGCGCCGAGGCTCGCCAGATCGCACGCCACGACAGTCTGCTGCAAACCTTGCGCATCCGCCTGCATTATCTGGCACGCCGCCGCGAAGACCGCCTGCTGTTCGATTTCCAGACCGGCCTTGCCGCCCAAATGCACATTACGGATTCGGCCAACCGTCGCGCCAGCGAACACCTGATGCAGCGCTACTATCGCACCAAACTGGCGGTGAGTCAGTTCAGCATGATACTGCTGCAAAACCTGCACGATCACCTGTTCAGAACCACCCCGCCTCAGCACGCCCTCAACGAAAGATTCCGCATCATAGGGGACTTGCTGGAAATTCGCGATGAGAGCCTGTTTGAGCGCAACCCGGAAGCGATCTTCGAACTTTTCCTGATACTGCAGCAAAGGCCTGCGCTATCCAACATCACCGCGCTGACCTTGCGCGCGCTGTGGCGGGCCAGGATTTTGATCGACGCCGGCTTTCGCAAAAATCCTCACAATCGCGCCCGCTTCATCGAAATCTTAAGCCAGCCGCAAGGGGTCAATCACGCGCTGCGCCGCATGCGCCAGTGCGGCATACTCGGCCGCTACCTGCCCGCTTTCGGACGCATCACAGGCCAAATGCAGCACGACCTGTTTCACGTCTACACGGTGGACGAACACATACTGATGGTGGTGCGCAATCTGCGCCGCTTTGCGCTCAAAAAGCACGAACACGAACTGCCGCTTTGCAACAAGCTGATGGGGGAATTCGCCCGTCCGGAAGTGCTTTATATCGCAGGGCTGTTTCACGATATCGCCAAGGGGCGCGGCGGCGATCATGCGCGACTGGGCAAAAAAGATGCGCGCCTGTTCTGTTCCCACCATCAGCTGCGGCGCGATGACAGCGAACTGATCGTCTGGCTGGTGGAAAATCACCTTGTTTTGTCGGCGACCGCTCAAAAGCAGGATCTGGCCGATCCGGAGGTCATCGCAGCCTTTGCCGAAAAAATCAAAAATGACCGCTATCTGGTTGCGCTGTATCTGCTGACCGTCGCCGACATCAAGGGAACCAGCCCCAAGGTCTGGAATGCCTGGAAAGGCAAGCTGATGGAAGACCTGTTTTTGCAGACCCGACGCTACATGAGAGAAGGCGCTGCCGCCAATCATCTCGATGCGGTGCGCGAGCAGGCGGCCGCCACGCTGAACTTGTACGCCCTGGCGCCCGAGTCTTACCGTTTCCTCTGGGCGCAACTGGACGACAGCTATTTTATGGATCACGAAGCGCAGGAAATCGCCTGGCACAGCCGCCTGCTGGCGTTCAGGGCCAATACCGCTGCCCCCATTATCAAGACCCGGCTGAGCCGTGCGGGAACCGGCTTGCAGGTGATGGTTTACTGCCCCGATCAACGCCATCTTTTCGCACGCATCTGCGCCTTTTTTTCAAGGCTGCACTACACCATAGTCGAAGCCAAAATCCACACCACACAGCACGGCTACGCGCTCAACAGCTTCCAGATCATGGAAGTGAGCCGCAGCGACATGGATTACCGGGATCTGATGAACTACATCGAGTTCGAACTGACCGAAAAAATTGTTCAGGCCAGGGCGATAGAAGCCATCGCAAACGGTCGAGTCAACCGGCAGCTCAAGCATTTTCCGATCGGCAACAAGGTCAACATCGAAAAGGGCAAGCGCGGACTTTATGTGTTGTCGCTGATCGCCGGAGACCGGCCCGGCCTGCTCGCGCGCGTCGCGCAAATTCTGGATCGCCACGACATCCGGCTGCACCGCGCCAAGATCAACACGCTGGGGAGCATCGCCGAAGACGTGTTCTGGATAGGCGGTGAAATACTGGAAGACCCGGTAAAAACCGCTACTTTGCTGAACGAATTACTGGAAAAACTCTGATCCGGCAGGGCTATTCCGATTCCTGCACGACAGGGTTTTGTTGACCTGCATGCCGCCAGCGTGTAGTTTGTCGTTTTTTTGGGGGGACTATGAAAAAATATGCCAGAGTTGCGCTTGCGCTGATGATATTGCTCGTCGGCTGTTCGACCTCTTCCGGCCCCCGCACGGAAAGCAATACCAAACTGTTTTCTGCTCCGGCAAACCGCGCCCTGATCTTTATTTACCGTGACGACAGCCAGGGACTGAGGGAAAAAGTACTGCCGACTCTGGTGACCGTTTCGGTGAACGGACATACGCTGGGACAGACTACGGCCAAATCCTATTTCAGGCTGAACGTCAAACCCGGCAACTATGCCATCAACTCGCTGGCCGGCAATGTCGCCGCGCTTAACCTGACTGTCGAAGCGGGCAAGATCTATTATGTTCATCAGGACATTTCGAGCTGGTCGTTGTCACCTGAAATTTCGCTGCAGCAGGTCGACGACAACACCGGTCGAAAAAACGTCTTCGAATCCAGGATCATCCCCTCCAACATTCCGGATCGCATGCTAAGCGATGCGGGAACGCCCTCAGTGACTCAAACCGAGGCAAGCGTAGCGGACAAGCTGCGCGAATTGCAGGATCTCAAAAAAGACGGCCTGATTAGCGAAGAAGAATTCCTGCAAAAAAGACAGCAGCTAATCGAAAAATTGTAAACAGCCTCCGTCCTCATTGAAAAACCTTCAGAAGTTTTAGGCGCAGGCCTCATAAGGTGCCCAAAACGGGTCTGCGCCTCGCAATTTAACCGCATTTCTCCAGCCTTTGAACGCGGCCCAGCCTGCGGAGTTGATCAGACCTTTTTAGCATATTGCTGAAAATTCTCGAACAGGTTCGATTCTGGCCAAAAAAGGGAAGTTTCAGCGATCATCAAAGTTTGCCAGTCGCTGAAAATCAAATGCAAGGCGTTAAAAATCAGGTCGTGAGGGTTTGAAGTTTTCCTTCGATTGCCCGGCAGACCAGGCAGACTGTTCGGCAAGCTAGACAGAGGGATCCGCGGACTAGGCGGATTGCTCGGCAGGCTGGGCAGATGGCTCCACGGATTAGGCGGATTGCTCCGCGGACTAGGTGAAGCAATCTTCGGGTTCTGGCGGTGGCTTTGGACTCTATGCAGAATATGGTGACAGGGGTTTAAATCCTCTGCCTAGCCTGCGAAGTCCTCCGGCTAGGGGGCGGAGCCCTCCGGCTAGAGTGAGAAGCCCTCTGCCTAGTCTGAGAAGCCCTCTGCCTAGAGTGAGAAACCGTCTGGCTAGGGTGCGGAGTCCTCTGCCTAGCCTGAGAAGCCCTCTGACCAGAGTTTGCAGCGATCGGAAGAAAGTCTGAAGCAGGCGGCAGGATATTTTCAGGCATCAAAATAAAGCAACAGGCATTGCCACTATTGCAAGAACACTACCGATCGGCCGAAGGCGCGGCATTAAGCCGCGACCGGCAGACAGTGAGGGTTGCAATTGGGATCAAGTCAGAAATTCCGAATTGCCACAGCGCGTCGCAACGATGAAATAGTCTCGATTGCTACGGTTTTTCTGGCCTGACAGAATCGGATTGACGAGCGCCACTCACGCTTAAAAGGCCCGTTCCGGTAAAGTTCGCGTGCGAAACCTGAAGAGGCAGGTATGCCCGCTAGCCGATAATTTTTTCTCCCGCATACAGCTGAGCGACAGTTTCCCGCTCGCGCACCAGATGAACAGCATTGCCGTCCACCATCACTTCACAGGCACGGGGCCGGGTGTTGTAGTTCGAGCTCATGCTCATGCCGTAAGCCCCGGCTGACATCACCGCCAGTAGAGACATTGGCGCAATTGCAAGTTCGCGGGCATGACCGATGAAGTCCCCAGTCTCGCAAATCGGCCCCACCACCTCGTAAGTCCGGGTTTCGTGCGGCTCCTGAACAACGGGCGCGATGCCGTGATACGCATCGTACAAGGCCGGCCTCATCAAATCGTTCATCGCCGCATCGACGATCGCGAAGTTCTTTTCCTCACCCGGCTTGATGTATTCCACACGCGTGAGCAGCACGCCGGCATTGCCGACCAGCACGCGGCCCGGCTCTAAAATGATTTTCTGCGTGCGGCCCGCCAAAGCGCCCAGCAATGCCGCAACATAATCGGCAATCGCAGGCGGAGTCTCATCGCTGTAACAGATACCTAAGCCCCCGCCCAGATCGAGGTGTTCGAGCTCTATTCCCATCGATGCCAGTTCGTCGACCAGCACCAAAACCTTTTCCACGGCCGCGATGAACGGACTGGTTTCAGTCAGCTGCGAGCCGATGTGGCAGTCCATGCCGGTGATGCGCAGATGCGGCAGGGAGGCCGCCTTGCGGTACAGCGCCACCGCCTCGGTGTAGGCTACGCCGAACTTGTTCTGCTTGAGCCCGGTGGAAATATAAGGGTGAGTCTTAGCATCCACGTCCGGATTGACGCGCAGACTGATCGCGGCAACTTTCCCCATGCTGGCTGCGACCTCATTCAGACGGTCGAGCTCTGCGGCCGATTCGACATTGAAACACAGGATGCCTGCATCTAAAGCCAGCCGCATCTCGGCTTGCGTCTTGCCCACGCCCGAGAAAACCACCTTGCCCGCCTCCCCTCCCGCTGCCAGCACGCGCTGCAGCTCGCCGCCGGAGACGATGTCAAAACCCGCGCCCAGACGCGCGAACACGTTCAGTATCGCAAGGTTGGCATTGGCCTTGACCGCATAGCAGATCAGGTGCTCTTTGCTCGCCAGCGCATCACTAAACTGGCGGAAGCCGTCAGTCAGGGCGGCGCGGGAATAAACATAACAGGGCGTGCCGTATTGTTCCGCAATCTCACAAAGCGATGCCCGCTCGGCGTGAAGTTGATCGTTCTGATATTCGAAGTATTTGCTCATATTTATTTGCCTGACGGAATGACGGGAGGAGCGCTCTGGGGCAGTTTCAGCGGCCCTTTTCGTCCGCAGCCTTGCAGTGTCAACCCCATAGCCAGCATAATGCACAACAGGATATTAAAGCGCATGAGTGCTCCCACTATTTTAAAGTTGAGGATTATAAGGGTTTCCCATGAATGAAAGCGAATTCAACCGTCTTGCCGATGCGGCACTGCAAAAAATAGAAACGGCCTGCGATGCCTGCGGGGTCAATATCAACCGCAGCGGCAACCTGCTGGAAATCGAATTCGACAGCGGCGCGAAGATCATCGTCAACCGGCACGACATCAACCGCGAATTGTGGGTCGCCGCCAAATCCGGCGGTTTTCACTACAGCTGGCAGGGGGAGCGCTGGGTGAGCGGACGCGACGGCAGCGAACTGTTTGCAAGGTTATCCGAGTTGTTCGAACTGCAAGGAGAAAAGATCAGTCTGGGCTAACCTTCGTCAGGCAGCGTAAAGCTGATGTCGTCGATATAGGGCATCTGCACCCCCGCCTGCCCCAGCGCATTGCCGTAGAAAACCACCGAACGTATGCCGGGATAAGTCAGCCTGAAGGTCTGCATGGGTATGTCGCCGTATGAAAATGACAACGACTCCCCTATGGTTCCCAACAGTTGGTGCGATGCGTCAAAGGCGCTGGCCGACCAGGGGCCCAACAGGTTGCCGTTGGGCGAGCCTGAACCGATGAAACCCGCCCTGACCAGACTAAAGTCGCTGATGTCCTGCGAGAAACTAAAAGTAAAACTGTTACCGGCGGCACCGGGCCCGATCAGCGTGAATGAATTAGGAAAACTGGGTTCGGACAGCCAGCCTTCGCCCCGGTTGACGCTGAGACGGGAGCCTGAACTGGCATCAACGATGCTGACCCCGTAGCCTGCCAGATAGACTGCGACAGGTTCACCGCTGAGTGCGCCGGATGAAGTATCCAGCGCATCGAAATCGATGGTCACTACCCCTGCATAGACGGCTTGCGAATAAAGTGCGGCTAAAACCGGCAAAAAAAGTCGCGACATCACATCCTCCGGAAAATGCCGGAGCCCTCTGACGCTGACACGGGACCGGCGGTCTGAAAAAAACGACCCGCGAACAGTACCCCTGGCTAGCTTCCTGAACAATATGCCGGAATATCTAGGTAATTACCGCGACGCCCCCCTTACTTAGCGCTGCAGGCCTTGAGTTCGCGGCGCAGTTTTTCATAGTCAGGACATGCGCTCTGTACGATCTGCCAGAACGCCTTTGAATGGTTCATCTGCCGCAAATGCGCCAGTTCATGCACCACCACATAATCGATCAGGTATTGCGGCAGTTTGATGAGCTGTAAATTCAGCCTTATCACCCCTTGCGAGGTACAGCTGCCCCAGCGGGTCCTGGCCGTGGATATCATGATCCGGGCGGGGTTGACCTCCATCAGACTGGCATAATGCGCAACCCGCTCGGCAAACAAACTCACCGCCTGACGCCGGTACCACTGCGTCACCATTTTCTCGATGCGCTTTTCATCACCGTACACCTGCAGCTCATCGCCGTGCACAAGCAACGGAGCGGCTTTGAGGCCGACTCGCAGCGTCAACAATTCGCCCAGATAAGGAATGGTCTCGCCGTCCCGCCAGAGTATCTCGGGCGATTTGCGCAGCTCCCAACCTGCCAGTTTATCCAGCACCCAGTGCGCCCTGTCCTGCAGCACCGCATCGAGCCAGCTCACAGACGCCTTGAGCGGCATGCTCACGGTCAGCCCCCTGTCATCGATGCGCAAACCGATGCTGCGGCGCTTACTGCTGCGATTTAAGGTATAGGCGATGGTATTACCCGACAGCACTGCGGTGCGCTGTTCAGAGACCACGCCGGGGGCGATCATTTTTTGCAGCCTTTTAAACATCAGTGTACAAGCTGCTGTATCTCGTTTTCTATCCACGCTTCGGTTCTGGCGTTGATTTCATCCGCCTTGAGCCCTTTGGTGTCCATGACAGCCCCTATGCTCATGGTGATTGTGCCTGGCCGCTTCACAAACGCATTGCGCCCCCAAAGCCTGCCGGCATTGTGCGCCACCGGGACCACCGGCACAGCAGCGGATGCTGCCAGCAGCGCCCCGCCCACCTTGTATTTACCGCGCTGACCGAATGGCACCCGGGTGCCTTCAGGAAAGATCACCACAAAGAATCCCTGCGCCAGACGCTGCTTGCCCTGTTTCAACAACTGCTTCACCGCCCCCTTGCCGTCGCTGCGGTTAATCGCGATGGGACTGGTCATCGCCAGCCCCCAGCCGAAAAACGGTATCCAGAGCAGTTCGCGCTTCAACACCCAGGCCTGAGGCGGGAAAATCGCCTGCAGCGCCAGCGTCTCCCAGGCGGACTGGTGTTTGCACAACACCACGCAGGGAGATGTTGGTATGTTTTCAATGCCGATCACCTCATGACGGATGCCGCAAACCACCTTCAGCAGCCACAGCATCGTCCTGGCATAGTTTGAAATCAGCCGGTAACGCGTCAGCGGCGAAAAAGGGAAAGTCAGGATTGCAAATGTCGAAAACAGCGGCGTGAGCAGCAGCTGCAACAGCAGAAAAATCAGCGAGCGGATTGCAGTCATCTCAGGCCCGCAGCAGTTCAGTCACAACGGCGGCAAGATCCGCAAAAACGAGGGTGCCTTCCGGCAGGCCGCCTGCGGCCTCGGTCTTGAGACCTTTGCCTGTCTGCACCAGATAAGGGCGCCCCCCCATTACGGCGGCGGGCAGAAGATCGCGCAGCGAATCGCCCACCACGGGCACCCCGGAGAGGTTCACGTTATAGCGTTGGGCTATCTCTTCGAGCATCCCCGCCTTGGGTTTGCGGCAGCCGCAATGGCTGTCCGCCGTATGCGGGCAGAAAAACACCGCGTCGATGTGCGCCCCCATCAGCGCACAGGCCTTGTGCATCTTGTCGTGTATGGCATTGAGCGTGGGCATGTCAAACAGACCGCGCCCCACCCCGGACTGATTGGTCGCCACCACCACGCGGTAATCCGCCTGATTGAGCCTGGCAATCGCCTCCAGACTGCCGGGGATAGGCTGCCACTCCGCCGGGTTCTTGATAAACTGGTCGGAATCAAAATTGATCACGCCGTCTCGGTCCAGCACGATGAGCTTCATGACGCCAGCCTTGCCAGATCGGCCACGCGGTTCATGGCGCGATGCAGCTGAGCCAGCAATGCCAGCCGGTTGGCGCGCAAGTCCTGATCCTCAGAATTGACCATCACGCCCTCGAAGAAGCCGTCCACCGCTGCGCGCAGATTCGCCAAAGCCTGCAAGGATGCCGTATAGTCGCCCGCCTCGAACGCGGCATCGGCAACCGGAACCGTAGCGTTCAGCGCCTGATGCAGTGCCTGTTCGGCCGCCTCCGCCAGCAAGGCGGCATTCACCGTAGCGGATATTTCCCCTTCCACCTTTTTCAATATATTGCCGACCCGCTTGTTGGCCGCGGCCAGGGCTGCGGATTCAGGCAAAGCAGCAAAGGCGCGCACCGCATCCAGCCTTGCCGGTATCTGCGCCAGACGCTGCGATTTCAAAGCCAGCACCGCATCCACCTGATTGGCGGTAAAGCCCTGATCGCGCATCACACCGCCCAGCCGCTCGAAGATGAAAGTCTCGACTTCGGCCTGCGCATCGGCAAGCCCCCCTGCCGGGAAAGCCGCAAAGGCGCCGGCGATCAGCGTTGACAGATCCAGCGGCAGCTGTTTTTCGACCAGCATGCGAACTACGCCCAGCGCATGGCGGCGCAGCGCGAAGGGATCGCGGTCTCCGGTCGGCAGCTGACCGATGCCGAACATGCCCGCCAGCGTTTCCAGCTTGTCGGCCAGCGCAACGCATAGGCCTGCACTGTTGCGAGGCAGCTCATCTCCGGCGAACCGGGGCTTGTAATGATCCTCGATGGCGTAGGCAACTTCGTTTGGCAAGCCGTCGTGCTGCGCGTAGTAGCGCCCCATGATGCCCTGCAGTTCGGGGAATTCGCCGACCATGTCGGTCAACAGATCGGCCTTGGCAAGCAAAGCCGCCTGATCGGCCTGCATGGCAAGCGCATCCCCGCCCAGTACCTTCCCTATGCTGCGCGCAATGCTCTGCACCCGCTCCACCCGCTCGCCCTGAGTACCCAGTTTATTGTGATAAACCACCCGGGACAGTCCCAGCACACGCGCATCCAGCGGCTTTTTGCGATCCTGATCGTAGAAAAATTTCGCATCTGCCAGCCTTGGGCGCACCACGCGCTCGTTACCGCCTATCACCAGGCTCGCATCCGCAGGGCTGATATTGGAGACGATCAAGAACTTACTGGTGAGTTTTCCCTGCCCATCGAGCAGCGGAAAATACTTCTGATTCGCCTTCATGGTCAGTATCAGACACTCGGGCGGCACCTCGAGGAAAGCCTCGTCGAAACTGCCCATCAGCACGTTGGGACGCTCAACCAGCGCGGTCACTTCATCGAGCAGCGCCTCGTCCTGAATGACATACAGATTTTCCTTGCCAGCCGCAGCGGACAGCCCCGCGACGATATCCTGACGGCGTTTGCTGAAGCTGGCGATCACCGCGCCTTCGGTTTCCAGCTGACGAGCGTAACTGTCCGCATCTTCCAGCAGAATTTTTTCAGCCACCGCCTCGAAGCGATGGCCGCGCGTTGCGCAACTCGCAGTCAAACCAAGAGCCGTGACCGGCACCACTTTTCTGCCGTGCAGCGCCACCAGACTGTGAGCTGGGCGCACGAAATTGACCACCGGCCAGCCATCCCCGGTCGGATCGGGATAGGTCATCACCTTGGCAATCGGCAGTTTGGCCAGCGCCTGGTCGAGGGCGATCTGCAACCCCTGCAACAGTTTCACACCGGGCACCACACTGTCGTAAAACAGCGCCTCGGCCTTGCCGTCCATCTCCCGCCTGAGTTCGGGCAGGGTATCCACTCCCAGCGAAGCGAGTTTTTTGAGCAGCGCAGGCGTTGCATTACCCTCGGCATCGAGCCCCACCTTGACCGGCATCAGCTTTTGCAGCACGGTCTTATCCGCAGACTGGGCCGCGACCGCTTCGACATGCACCGCCAGACGGCGCGGAGTGGCAAAAGAACTCACTTCGGTATCTTTTAACGCCAGCCCCTGCGAAATCAGGCTGGAAGACAAATCCCGCGCAAAACTCTCGCCCAGTTTTTTGAGCGACTTAGGGGGTAATTCCTCGACAAACAGTTCAACCAGTAAATTCTTCGTACTCATGCTGCCACTCCTTCTGCGCGGCTCTGGGCAGGCTTTTTGTCGATCTGAACCAGCACTTCATCCGCCCAATTCTTAGGCGCCATGGGAAAACCCAGCCGCGCACGGCTGTCCAGATAGGAGGCGGCCACGCTGCGCGCCAGATTGCGTATCCGGCCTATGTAGGCGGCGCGCTCGGTGACCGAAATCGCCCCTCTGGCATCGAGCAGATTGAAGCTATGAGCGGCTTTCAACACCTGTTCGTAAGCGGGCAGCGCCAGCTGGTTTTCCATCAGGTGACGGGCCTGCTTTTCATGGCTGCCGAATGCCCCGAGCAGGAACTCCACATCGCTGTGCTCGAAGTTGTAGGCCGATTGCTCCACCTCGTTCTGATGGTAAACATCGCCATAGCTCACGCCATCCGTCCAGACCAGATCGTAAACGCTCTCCACCCCTTGCAGATACATCGCCAGTCGCTCCAGTCCGTAGGTGATTTCGCCGGTAATCGGGCGGCAATCCATGCCGCCGCCCTGCTG
>CAYPIG010000077.1:0-12943 GCA_964410705.1 uncultured Gallionella sp. | reverse complement strand
AAGAACGAGGATCTGTGGCGCCGTCTGGATGCGCTCGCCGTGCAGCACAAGATCGAATGGATCTGGGTCAAGGGTCATGCCGGACATGCGGGGAACGAACACGCCGATGTGCTGGCCAATAAAGGGGTGGCACTGATGCAGGGGAACATCGATGCGTAAAATCGTACTGGACACCGAAACGACCGGTCTGGATCCAAAAAAAGGACACAGAATCATAGAAATAGCGGCGATTGCTCTGGAAGGACGCAAAGTCTCGAAGCGGCACTTCCATTACTATCTGGATCCAGAGCGCGAAGTCGACGAGGATGCCGCGCGGGTGCACGGCTTTACCTGGGAGATGCTAAAAGGGCGGGCCAAATTCGCCGACATCGCGGCAAGCTTTCTGGAGTTTGTCGAAGGCGCGGAATTGATGGCGCACAACGCGCCGTTTGACATGAGCTTCATCAACAACGAACTGCGTCTATTGGGCTTGCCGCCGCTGGAAAACCCAGTGGTCGATACGCTCAAGATGGCGCGCGAAATGCATCCTGGCAAGAAGAACGGTCTGGACGCGCTTTGCAGCCGCTATGAGATAGACAATACGCACCGCACTTTGCACGGTGCGCTGCTCGATACCGAACTGCTGGCAGAAGTGTATTTTGCGATGACGCGTGGGCAGGAAAGCCTGCTGGGCGACGAGGATGAACCCGTAATCCGTCGTCCTGCCGTTCTCAATACCGATGCCTCCCGCGTAAAACTGCGCGTGCTGATGGCGAGTGCCGACGAAATCGCCCTGCACGAAGCGCAGCTGGCCGATATCGATAAAGCCAGCAAGGGGGCGTGTTTGTGGAAGCAGGCGGCGACATGCGCAAACGGTTAGCGATTGCGGCGGGAATAGCCGCGCTGCTTTATGCATCGGCCTGCTATTACATGTGGGCAACGCAGATGACGCAGGTGTTCGAGCCGACAAAGGAATGGCAGACGACCCCCGATCGCATGGGCATGAAGTACGACGCACTGCGCATTCCGGTGGGAAAAGGCGCGGATCAGGGCGAACTGGATGGCTGGTGGGTTCCTTCGGGCAAGGCGGATTCGCCGACCGTGCTTTACTTTCACGGCAACTACCGCAACATCGGCAACAATCTGGATCATACCAAACGCCTGCACGAACTGGGTTACAACGTGCTGCTGGCCGATTATCGCGGCTATGGCAGGAGTCCTGGCGGCCCGCCCAGCGAAGTCAAGGTTTATGAGGATGCGGAGAGTGCCTGGCAGTACCTTTTAACAGGGCGCGGTATCTCGCCCGGGCAGGCCTTCATCTACGGGCATTCTTTGGGCGGCGCGATCGCGATCGATCTGGCGGTGCGTCATCCCGAGGCAGCGGGCCTGATCACCGAAGGCACATTCACCTCGATGAGCGCGATGGGCGAGAAGGATTACGGATTTTTGCCTATAGATTATCTGCTCAATCAGCGCTTCGAATCGATCGCCAAGGTGCCCAAACTTAAAATACCCGTACTGTTCATCCACGGCAGCTGGGACAAAAAAGTGCCGGTTGAAATGGGCCGTCAGCTTTATGCGGCGGCTGCCGAACCCAAAAAACTTCTGCTGATCGAAGGCGGTGAGCACAACAACAGCGGGGCGATAGGCTGGGTTGAATATCGCGACACCGTGACGGCGTTTGTTGCGCAAAACGCGCGAAGAATTAAATAATGCCATATAATCCAAGCATTACACTGTATTTTTCAGACTGTATGGCAATAACTTAAAGCCCGCATCGGGCAGGAATCAACATGAAATCAGACGTCATCATCATCGGTTCAGGCGCGGCAGGCCTGATGTGTGCACTTCAGGCAGGACTTCGAGGCCGTTCCGTGGTGCTGCTCGATCACGCCAAGAAACTGGCGGAAAAAATCCGCATCTCCGGCGGCGGGCATTGCAACTTCACCAATATCAACGCCAAACCTGAGAATTACATCTCGAACAACCCGCATTTTTGCCGCTCTGCACTGGCGCGCTATACGCCTTACGACTTCATCGCGTTGCTGCAAAAGCACAACATAAAATTTCACGAAAAAACGCTGGGGCAGCTTTTCTGCGACGAGGAATCGGAAGTGATCATAACCATGCTGCGCAATGAATGCGATGCGGCTGGCGTGAAGCGCTTCATGAACTGCGAGATCGAAGAGATCAAGCACACGCCTTATGAAGCGGATGCGGGCATAGGCAAGAAGGCCAAATACTACGTCGATACTTCGCGCGGCGACTTCGAGGCGGTGTCTCTGGTGATCGCAACGGGCGGCCTGTCCATCCCCAAGACCGGGGCGACGCCATACGGCTATCACGTTGCCGAGCAGTTTGGTGTACCCATCACCAAATTGAGGGCAGGGCTGGTGCCTTTGACTTTCGCGCCTGACGAATGGAAGCCTTATGCTGAACTGACCGGTGTGTCCTTTCCGGCCATCGTCACGGTCGGCAAACAGTCTTTCCGCGAAGATCTGCTGGTCACGCACCGCGGATTGAGCGGCCCTGTGATCCTGCAGGCCTCCTCCTACTGGCAGCATGGCGAGCCGCTGCACATCAACCTGTTGCCTGATCTTGACATGGAAGAAGTGCTCGCCGAACATAAGACCAGCAAGAAACAGCTGGCCAATTTCCTCACCCAGTGGTTCCCCAAGAGCTTTGCCGATGTGTGGTGTTCTGATAAAAAGCCTTTCGAAAACAAACCGTTGAATCAGTATAATGACAAACAGCGCAAAGTCATCGCGGCTCAGCTGCACGACTGGCAGGTAGTGCCTTCCGGCACCCAGGGCTACACCAAGGCGGAAGTGACCTGCGGCGGTATAGACACGCAGGCCTTGTCTTCCAAGACCATGGAGTGCAACGATGTTCCGGGCCTTTATTTCATCGGCGAAGTGGTGGATGTGACAGGGCAGCTGGGCGGCTACAACTTCCAGTGGGCCTGGGCTTCCGGTTTTGCAGCAGGCCAGGCGGTATAAATCTTGAAACCGGGTTCATTCATAAGCCGGATCATCGCTCTGATCGCAACCATGGGGCTGATCGCAGTCGGGCTGATGTTTTCGGCGGTGCTGCTGGCCTTCATCGCCGTCGCGGGGCTGATCGCCTTTGGTTACATCTGGTGGAAGACCCGCGCGATTCGCCGCCAGATGCGCCAGCACAAGGCGTTTATGAAAGGTGCCGCCAACGACTCGGATGCTTACAAGGGCGAAGTTTTTGAAGGCGAAATCATCGAAGGCGAAGTGATCCGCAAAGTGGTCAGGATAGAAGAACGCCGCCCAATGGAGTAAACACCATGCTGCTCAATTGCGTTGCCTACCGGGACGGCGTGAAAATCGCCGAACCCACTGTGGAAAAAATCAGCGACTACCTCGAACGCACAGACTGTTTCGTCTGGGTGGATTTAAATGATCCGACCGTGCAGGAACTTGAAAAAATGCAGGACGAATTCGGTCTGCACAATCTGGCAATAGAGGACGCACGCCACGGCCATCAGCGTCCCAAGGTGGAAGAGTACGGCGATACCCTGTTTGTTGCGATGCACTTGCTCGAAGCAAATGGGGCCGAGCTATCCGTCGGCGAAGTTCACATCTTTGCCGGCCGGAATTTCATCCTGTCGATACGCAATCGCAGCCGGCTCCATTTTGCTGAGGTTCGCGAACGTTGCGAGCGAGAACCCGATCTGCTGAAGCTAGGCTCAGGCTTCGTGCTGTATGCGCTGATGGATGCGGTGGTGGACCGTTATTTTCCGCTGATCGATGCGCTGGAATTGCAACTCGAGGCTATCGAGGAACATCTGTTTGACAAGGGCTATTCGCTCGCCACCATAGCCAGATTGTACGGTTTGAAACGCAAGATTTCCGTACTCAAACACGCGGTGGTGCCGCTGATGGAAGCGACCGGCAGGCTGCATGGTGCCCGGGTTCCACCTGTCTGCGTAGGCACTCAGGAATACCAGCGCGACGTATATGACCATCTGACCCGCATCAATGCCACGATAGATGCGATGAGAGACACCATCACCACCGCGATACTGGTCAGCCAGTCGACCGTCTCCATCGAGCAGAACGAAGTGAACAAGCAACTGGCGGCTTGGGCGGCGATCTTTGCCGTTGCGACGGCTTTTGTGGGTATCTGGGGCATGAACTTCAGAAACATGCCCGAGCTGAATCTGGAATACGGCTATCCGCTGGCGCTGCTTGTCATCGTAACGGTCTGCGGACTCTTGTTCCGGCGTTTCAAACGCGCCGGCTGGCTATGACTATTTGCCGTCGTTGATTTCGCTCAGGGTATGGATCAGCGCACGGTTTAGCGCTTCCAGCGTGGCAATCCGGTTGCCAGCATCATCCGTGGTTTTCTGACCGTATCTTAACGTGACGATTTGCCGTTTGAGTCCGTCTATTTCGGCCTGCATATGCGCCACCCCTGCATCAAATCCGGCAGAATAATCGGCAAAAGTGGGGACGTGGTGAAATGACGACATGGAGGCGCAGTAATGATCGAACAGTGCACGGCGGTTTGGTGTGGTCACGGTATGAATTCCTGTTGAATTGCAGTTGGGAGTCTAACTGATAACGGCATATATCGGATAGCGGATCACGGCATGCGGATGATAATTTCAACATATAAAGCGTTACACTTTAAAGCGACTTGCGAAAATCAGACGAGGTTTTCCCAGTAGAAATTTCCTCGGCAGCATGAAACACTTACGGCCTCTTTTGCAAAACAATGAGAGATCGATACTCAGATGTTTGAGATATACTTCTGAAAACTGTAAGGAGTTGTACGGATGACGGGTAGTTTCGCTCCAAAATGCCTGTCTATTGATCTAGAAGTCGGCAAACAGGATCTTCGCATTCATCAATTTGGCGCAGTGCGCGGCGATACCGGCGCATCCATTCATTTCTCGCGTGGCAACCTTTCCGGTGAACTGGATCGGCTCGATCTGCTTGCCGATGATGCCGCCTTTTTGCTGGGCCACAATCTGGTCAATTTCGACCTGCTTCACCTCAAGGCGGCGCGTCCCGATCTGCGTTTACATGCCAAGCCGACTGTGGATACGCTCTGGCTTAACCCGCTGGCTTTCCCAAAAAATCCGTATCATCATCTGGTGAAGCACTATCAGGACGGCAGGCTGCAGGGCGGTCACCTGAACGATCCGTTGAAAGACGCCAAACTGGCACTGGAAGTATTTGGCGATCAGCATGAGGCACTCAAGGCGCTCAATGCAAGCAACCCGCAGCTGCTCACTGCATGGCACTGGCTAACCACGCAGGATGATCAGGTCAGCGGCATCAACCGCTTTTTTATCAGCTTACGCAAAAGTTCTCGGCCATCACCCAGTGAGGCGCATGCGGCCATCGCGCATTGTCTTGGAGACCAGGCTTGCATTACACAGCAAAAGCAGATTTTGGAAGAAACATCATACTGGCCGCTGGCCTATGCGCTGGCGTGGCTGTCGGTGTCTTGCGGGAATTCGGTGATGCCACCTTGGGTGCGTCATCAGTTTCCGCTGGCGGGTGAAATCATCAGGCGGCTGCGCGACACGGCGTGTACGGATCCAGCCTGCAGTTGGTGCCGCGAGCATCACGATGCCAAGCGCGAACTGAAACGATGGTTCGGTTTTTCCGGTTTTCGTGCCGAACCCGCCGATCCGGTCACTGGGGCGCCGTTGCAGCAGGTAATTGTGGAAGGTGCGATGGGTGGTGAACATCTGCTGGGTATTTTGCCCACCGGCACAGGCAAGTCGATCTGCTATCAGATTCCGGCGTTATCGCGCTTTGAAAAAACCGGCGCGCTCACCGTTGTCATCTCGCCTCTGGTTGCCCTGATGAGCGATCAGGTCGCGGGGCTGGCCTCGTTCGGTGGTGTGTGTGCCGCGCTCAACGGTCTGCTTTCCATGCCCGAGCGTGCGGACGTGCTCGATCGAGTTCGTCTGGGCGATGTTGGCATTTTGATCGTCTCCCCCGAACAGTTGCGCAACAAATCGTTCAGGCGTGCTCTGGCGCAAAGGGAGATCGGCGCATGGGTGCTGGATGAGGCGCATTGCGTCTCCAAGTGGGGGCACGACTTCCGGCCAGATTACCGTTATGTCGGGCGTTTCATCAGGGAATGGGCTGGACAGGGCAAGATTCCTCCGGTGTTGTGCCTGACTGCGACCGCAAAGCCTGAGGTGATTGCAGACATACTCGATCACTTTAAAACGAGGGTCGGTGTCGAATTGCGCTGTGTGAACGGAGGGACGGAGCGCAATAATCTTCAATTTACCGTCGTGCCGACAACCCCTGCCGTCAAGCTTGCGCATATACACCAGCTGATTGAGTGCTATCTGCCCAATGAGCTGGCGGGTGGCGCGATTGTCTACTGCGCCACCCGCAAAAATACCGAAGAGGTCGCCGCTTTTTTAAGGCAGAAGGGATTGCAGGCCGATTATTTTCATTCAAAACTGCAACCCGAGAGCAAAAAGTCGGTGCAGCAGGCTTTCATTTCTGGGCAGCTGCGCGTGATTTCAGCGACCAATGCGTTCGGCATGGGGATAGACAAGCCCGATGTGCGACTTGTTATTCATGCGGATATTCCCGGGTCGCTGGAGAACTATCTGCAAGAGGCGGGGCGTGCCGGTCGCGACAGACAGCAGGCATCCTGTGTGTTGCTTTATACGCCCGAAGACGTAGAGATGCAGTTTGGCATGTCTGCGATGACCAGGCTTTCACGCCGTGAAATTCAGGCTATTTTGAAATCGCTGCGAAATCTGGACAAGCGCAAGAAGAGTCGCGGCGAAGTGATTGCCACCGCAGGCGAAATTCTGGCTGAGGATCAGGATGCCGGATTCGAACGGGATTCTGCCAGCGATGACACCCGCGTGCGCACGGCGGTTTCCTGGCTGGAAGAAGCGCATTTGCTGACACGTGAAGAAAATCTGGTGCAGATATTCCCCTCTTCGCTGAAAATTACCACGCTCGACGAGGCACGACAAAAGCTGGCCGGGAAAGCACTGCCGCAAAGCTATAAACAGCAACTGCTCAGTATCGTTGATGCACTGATCTGTGCCGATGCGGATGAGGGTATTACCACCGATGAACTGATGGGGATTTCAGGACTGAGTCTGGAGCAAATCCGCAAGGCATTCGCCGATCTTGAACAGATGGGGCTTGCCAGCAATGACACTGCGCTGACCGCCTTTGTTCATATCGGGATAGAGCGATCGTCCAAAAAACGATTCGAGGCGGCCATGTCTATGGAAGCGGCCCTGATAGATGAGATGAGGCAGGCGGCTCCCGACCTGCAAAAGGGCGAGAGTTCCATTCTGCATCTGAGGGTGGCAAGCCAGCACCTCAAAGATGCAGGACACGCCGATGCATTGCCCGAAACGCTGCGCAGTCTGCTCAAGAGTCTGTCAGCGGATGGGCGCGAAGAGGGAAATGGCAGCATCAGCATCAAAAGGCCGGATGCCGATTGCGTGCGTATCACCCTGAATCGAGACTGGACATCGCTCGATAAAACAGCCAGCCTGCGGCGCAGTGCAGCAGCCTGTTTGCTCGAACATCTGATCAACTGCCTTCCCTTGGGCAGTCGTGGCGTGGATTTGCTGGCCGAAACTACGGTGGGAAAACTGCTCGCTGCGATGGATACCGACCTGCTGTTAAAGAGCGAAATAAAAAATCCGCAAAAATGTCTGGATCATGCGCTGCTCTGGCTGCATGAGCAGGAGATCATCCGTCTCAACAAGGGACTTGCCGTATTCAGGAGCGCGATGACCATCAGGCTGGATAGCGACTGGAAACGTCAGTTCAGGCAGGCAGAATTTGCGCCCTTGCAGTTGCACTATGACGAGCAGGTCATCCAGATACATGTGATGAACGAATATGTTCAGCGCGGGCTGACTGAAATGGCAGAAGCCGTGCGTCTGACCATGGATTACTTCATGCTGCAGCAGGACGAATTTTTGCAGCGCTGGCTTCCCGGTTGCGAGCTTTCCCGCCAGACCACGCCCCATTCCTGGCGAGAAATCGTCGAAAATTTAAATAACCGGGATCAGCAGAGTATCGTGACCGATGACAGGGATGCCGCCAATGTGCTGGTCCTGGCAGGTCCCGGTTCTGGCAAGACGCGGGTGCTGGTGCATCGCATCGCCTACCTTGTGCGTGTCAAGCGCGAAAACCCGCATGGCATCGTGGCGCTGGCCTACAACCGTCATGCCGCAGCACAGATACGCAGGCGTCTGTTTGAGCTGATCGGTAACGATGCTTTTGGCGTCACGGTGCTGACCCTGCATGCGCTGGCCATGCGCCTAGTGGGGGCGAGTTTTGAGCAGCTCTCGAACAGCGACGATGATTTCGGCCAGATACTGAAGGATGCTACCGCGTTGCTGCGCGGGGATGGACTGCTCCCCGATGAGGCGGATGCCCGGCGAGATCGGTTGCTGGCAGGATTTCGCTGGATACTGGTCGATGAATACCAGGATATCGATCAGGGCATGTATGATCTGATTTCTGCGCTGGCAGGGCGCACTATGACGGATGAGGAAGGCAGGATCAATCTTTTTGCCGTGGGGGATGATGACCAGAATATCTATGGTTTCAAAGGGGCATCGGTCGGATTCATCCGGAATTTCCAGCAGGACTATCAGGCAAAGCCGGTTTATCTGATTGAAAACTACCGCTCGACGGCCAGTATCATAGAGGCTGCCAACGCTCTGATTGCACCTGCGTCGAACCGGATGAAATCTGCTCATCCGATACGCATCAACAAGGCCAGAGCCAAAGATTTTCCGGACAATACGGATGCCGTTGCACATGGCAGAGTCCAGATTCTGTCAGTGGGAAGCAACACTGTTTCCCAGGCGATGGCTGTCATGGCAGAACTTGAGCGTCAGGCTGGCTGTACTCCGGACTGGGACTGGTCCGGCTGCGCGGTGATCGCGCGCCGCTGGGAGTCGCTCGATGCGATACGCTGCTACTGCGAGTGGCGGGGTATCCCCGCCCAGTTTGCACGGGATGAGGGCGTTAATTTCTGGCGCCTGCGTGAAACTCAGGCACTGCTGGACTGGATGAAGCCCAAAAAACTGCTGGATGCCGCGCAGTTGAATGAATATGTCGTCCTTCAAGGCCACGCATGGTTGTGCGAGGCTGTTGCCGAGTATCAATTGGAAACGATAGATAGCGAGTTGCCGACAGCGCATTTCAGGGAGTGGCTGTACGAATGGAGCAGGGAGGCAAGGCGCAAACAGGACGGGTTGTTGCTGCTCGCGGCGCACCGGGCTAAGGGGCTGGAATTCGATCATGTCGCGGTGCTCGACGGACATTGGCAAATTGATCGGGGAGAAGACGAGGATTCGGTGCGCAGGCTATATTACGTCGCGATGACGCGCGCCAGAAAATCGCTGCTGCTGGCAAGGCTCGATGCCGGAAACCGGCTGCTCGATGAATTGCCCGATCATCACTGTTTGATACGCCGTCAGGCTGGTCTTGTTGCGAAACATGAGGCGTGGCTGAATCGGCAGTATTTGCTGTCCCCCTTAAGAAAAATTGATATCGGTTTTTCAGGTCGGCATGAGCCCACCCATCCGGTGCATGCCTGTATTGGCAGCCTCGCAAACGGCACACCGTTAACGCTGGCATTCATGCACGAGCGCTGGCATCTTCTCGATGAGCAGGGGCGGAAAGTCGGCAGAATGGCAAAAGTATTTGCCCCGCCGGATGGCACGTATTGTATTGCTGCGCGCGTGCATGCAATCATCGTTCAGTTCAAAGAGGCAGAACGTGATGCGAAATACGGCATACCCAGGTGCGAGCGTTGGGAAGTCGTCATTCCAGAACTGGTTTTTGAAAAGTCAGCTGATTTACAGAAGAGAGCGTGTTCAAGCCCCGCATCCTGTCGTTGAGGTTTCGCACCGCAGAGCGGATGCGCTATCATGCGCAGCTGATAGCAAAGTTCAAAATAAAGAGGTGTGAGTGAGTTCTACGTACGACGAGTCATCATTCAAGGTACTGCGCGGTCTTGAGCCGGTTCGGCAGCGGCCGGGCATGTATACCACGCTGGACAACCCCAATCACATCATCACCGAGGTGATCGATAACGCCTGCGACGAGGCGCTGGCCGGACACGCCAGAAACATCAGCGTGATCGCCCACGACGATGGCTCGGTATCGGTACAGGATGACGGCCGGGGCATACCGGTGGGGATACATCCGGAAGAAGGGGTGTCAGTCGTCGAGGTAGCTTTCACCGTGCTGCATTCGGGCGGCAAATTCGACAAGGAAGCGGGCGGCGGCGCCTATCGCTTTGCCGGGGGACTGCACGGGGTGGGGGTTGCAGTGACCAATGCGCTGTCCACTGCGGTCGAGGTGACGGTGTACAGGGAGGGAGGCGAACACCGTTTGCGTTTTGAAAACGGCACGGCAACAGGTCCGCTGGAAAAAATCGGCTCCTGCGCAAAGCGCAAAACCGGCACGACAGTCAGGGCCTGGCCCGATGTCCGCTACTTCGACAGTCCGGCCGTGAACCTTGTGCAGATGGAACGCGCGCTGCGCGCAAAAGCCGTGCTGCTGCCCGGGGTTACCATCACGCTATCGATAGAAAAAACCGGAGAGAGCAAATCCTGGGTCTATCCCGACGGATTGCGCGGCTATCTGTCAGAGGCGCTGATTGATCAGGAACTGGCAGCTCCCGTCTTTTTCGGCGAGCGTTACATCGCACGCGGCGACGATTCCTATGTGGAGGGCGAGGGCGCTGCCTGGGCTTTCGTCTGGGCGGAGGAGGGGGCGGTAATCCGCGAATCCTATGTCAACCTGATCCCGACCTGGTCGGGCGGCACCCACGATGCGGGCTTGCGCGACGGGATCTACAACGCGGTCAAGAGCTTCATCGATCTGCACGGCATGCTGCCCAAGGGCGTGAAACTCTCATCGGATGACGTATTCGGCCGGGTGAGCTTCGTGCTGTCGGCCAAGCTGCTCGATCCTTCCTTTCAGGGACAGACCAAGGAAAAACTGGTGTCCCGCAATGCCTTGAAACTGGTGTCTGCCATGGTCAGCGATCCGCTGCTGCTGTGGCTGAACGAGCATACCGAATACGGCAAAAAAATCGCCGAGATCTCGATCCGTCAGGCGCAAAGCCGGATGAAGTCCGGGCAGAAGATAGAGAAGAAAAAGGGCTCCTCGGTGGCGGTGCTGCCGGGCAAGCTCACCGATGCGGCGGAATACAACCCCGCCCGCAACGAACTGTTTCTGGTCGAGGGCGACTCGGCGGGCGGATCTGCCAAGCAGGGACGCAACAAGGAGTTTCAGGCTATCCTGCCGTTGCGCGGCAAAGTGCTCAATACCTTTGAAGTCGACCGGGACCGGCTGTTTTCCAACGCGGAGGTGCACGACATCGCGGTGGCAATCGGCGTGGACCCACACGGCATGGATGATAAAGCCGACCTTAGCGGGCTGCGCTATCACAGCATCTACATCATGGCCGATGCGGACGTGGATGGCTCTCACATCGCCACCTTGCTGCTGACGCTGTTTTTCAGGCATTTCCCGAAACTGATCGCCGCAGGCCATATCTATCTTGCCCAGCCGCCGCTGTTCCGCATCGATGTCCCGGCGCAGGGCAAGAAGCCGCTGCGCAAGATGTATGCGCTCAACACCGACGAACTGACCTCGATCGAAGACCGACTGCGCAAGGAAAAGGTCAGGGAAGGGGCGTGGAGCATCTCGCGCTTCAAGGGTTTGGGCGAGATGAATCCCTTGCAGCTGTGGGAGACGACCATGTGTCCGGATACCCGGCGCGCGCTGTGCGTGGAGCTGGATACGGCCTCGTTTGTTGCGGCAGAACACACCATGAATATGCTGATGGCGAAAAAAGAATCGGGATCCCGGCGCGAATGGCTGGAATTCCACGGAAACGAGGTGACGGGCGATGTCTGATATTCAGGATGAATTGTTTGAAGCCGCGCTGCCGCCTGTCGAAAAAATCGAGGTGAAACCCGCCCCAAAACGCGAATTTCTGCCGCTGCCGGCCCTGCCCGAAGGCGATAGCGTGCCACTTGCCCAGTATGCCGAGCGCGCCTATCTGGAATACGCGGTCTCGGTGGTCAAGGGCCGCGCACTGCCGGACGTATGCGATGGACAAAAACCAGTGCAGCGCCGCATCCTGTATGCGATGAGGGAGATGGGGCTCAGCCACAACAGCAGCTTCGTCAAATCCGCCCGCGTGGTCGGAGAAGTGCTGGGTAAATTCCATCCGCATGGCGATTCTTCCGCTTATGACGCGATGGTCAGGCTGGCCCAGAACTTTTCGTTGCGCTATCCGCTGATCGACGGTCAGGGCAATTTCGGCTCGCGCGATGGCGACAATTCCGCCGCAATGCGCTACACGGAAGCGCGTCTGACGCCGATTTCCGCCGTGCTGCTGTCCGAACTTGACATGGGCACGGTGGACATGATCCCCAACTACGACGGTCATTTTCAGGAACCGGCGATGTTGCCCGCGCGCCTGCCCATGGTGCTGCTCAACGGTGCCTCCGGGATTGCCGTCGGCATGGCGACCGAGATTCCCTCACATAATTTGCGAGAAGTAGGGAGTGCCGCTGCGCTGTGCGTCAAGAATCCCGACTGCAGCGATGAAGAACTGCAATCCTGCATCACAGGCCCGGATCTGCCTTGCGGAGCGCAGATCATCTCTTCCCCCGCCGAGATACGCGAATGTTACCGGAGCGGGCGAGGGTCGCTTAAGATGCGCGCGCGCTGGCATGTCGAAGAACTGGCACGCGGTCAGTGGCGTGTAGCGGTATTTGAACTGCCGCACGGGGTATCTTCGGAGAAGATTATGGAGGAGATCGAGGAGCTTTCCAACCCGAAATTCAGGGCAGGCAAGAAGACCGTTAGCGCCGACCAGATACCCAACAAGCAGCTGATACTGTCGGTGCTGGACCAGGTCGCCGATGAATCCGACAAGG
>CAYPIG010000076.1:0-13247 GCA_964410705.1 uncultured Gallionella sp. | reverse complement strand
TGGACATCGTTCGCCGTGTGAAGGACGAATTCAAGGCGCCTACTTTCGTTTATCAGGTCAGCGGCGAATATGCGATGCTCAAAGCTGCCGCACAAAACGGCTGGCTGAATGAAGAAGCCTGCGTGCTCGAATCTCTGCTGGCGTTCAAGCGCGCGGGAGCCGATGGAATATTGACCTACTTTGCGCTGGACGCCGCGCGTTGGTTAAACAAGTAGCGCTTCAGTCCTGTTCCAGCAGCTTGGCCACCGCCGCAATATCCGCGTGGGTTAGCGGGTGGCGGCTGCCGCTGTGACGGGCGTTTTCTGGCAGGACGACAAGATGGATCAGCGTCCCCGATTCTGCGGTCAGCGTATAGCTGGGTACGGTCTCCTCATGGCCGTTAAGCTTTAAGCGCCATTCACCGTCTTCAAAATCGAGCTTGTTTTTCAGTAAGAAAAGCAGCACGGATTTAGCATCGTCTGAAAACAGCATCAGGTTGATGTCGGAATTGATGCCGGCAGAACCGCTCAGTACCGATCCCGTCAGATAAGGGTGATAATCCGAGAGCAACTGCATGCAGAGCAGCGCCTCGCTGCGCAGTTGCTGCAGGATGTCGGCATGGCTCTCTTGCTGGTAGAGCGCGCGGTAACTGCGCAAAGCCGCTTCAACTTCGCTGTTGCTGGGCAGATGCTGGGTATCCATCGCTCCCAGCTGACGGGCTGCTTTGCGTTTGGCCTGTGCGAAGTCGGTCATGCCGGATTCTGCAATCAGCTTTGCGCTCAGGTGCGCGAGCTGCTCTCGCATCAGATCGCGTCTGTCGTTCTGTGGCTTGTGATGCATCAGAGCAACTGATCCTTGATGGCATCAACCGGTTTTGCCCCATCGGATGCAGGGGCAGCACCGCCCGGTGCGTTTTCCTGATAAAAATACTCTTCGCGTGTACCGTTTTCATCCCGGTGTCCGCTCTCGTTGATTTTTACGGCAACCATGTTTTCCGGCAGGCTGTATTCAGCCTGAGGTACCCCTTTGAGTACCTTTTCCATGTAGCTCATCCAGATCGGTAAAGCCGCGCCGCCGCCCGTTTCCTTGTCGCCCAGCGTGCGGGGCTGATCAAACCCTATCCAGGATATGCCGACCACGGTGGGCTGAAAGCCGCAGAACCACGCATCGATGGAGTCGCTGGTGGTGCCGGTCTTGCCCGCCAGATCCTGACGCCCGAGCTGCATGGCGCGGATGGCGGTGCCGTGTTTGACCACGTCCTGCATCATGCTGACCATGGTGTACGCGTTGCGCACATCGATGACCTGTTCGGCATTCTCATTGGCAACCACGGGAGTAGCCTGACTTAACACCTTTCCGTGCGCATCTTCTACCCGTTGTATGAAATAAGGGTTGATGCGAAAGCCCCCGTTGGCAAAAACGGAATACCCGGTCAGCAGCTGCAGTGGGGTGACTGAGCCCGCGCCCAGCGCCATGGTCAGGTAGGGCGGGTGTTTGTCGGCATCGAGCCCGAATTTGGTGATGTAGTCCTGGGCATAAGCCGGTGTGATCGATTGCAGGATGCGTATCGAAACCATATTTTTGGATTTGGTCAGCGCCTGGCGCATGCGCATAGGGCCTTCAAATTTGCCGTCGTAATTTTTGGGCTGCCAAGGTTCGCTGCCGGTCTGATCCGAGCCAAAGGACAGCGGGCCGTCGTTGATCAGCGTGGCAGGAGTGAAACCCTTTTCGAGAGCGGCGGAATAGATGAACGGTTTGAAACTGGAGCCCGGCTGACGCCACGCCTGCGTGATGTGGTTGAACTGGTTGTGATTGAAGTCAAAACCGCCGACCAGCGCATAGATGGCGCCGTTGAGCGGATTGCCAGACACAAAGGCGGATTCGACTTGAGGTAGCTGGCTGATCTGCCAGATGCCCTGCTCGTTTTTTTGTACTCGTATGATGGAACCCGTCACGATGCGCTGGTTTAAGGCGACTTTATCGCCCAATGCGCGCGATGCGAAACGCAAAGCGTCGCCGCTGATCGTCACGCGTTCCCCACCCTTGCAATAAGCCTGTATTTGCGTCGGGGATGCGGACAGCACAACGGCAGGCAACAAGTCATCGTTGTCGCTCGAATCTTGCAGCGCTTCTTCGAGCGCTTCATCACCTTTACCCTGCTGCAAGTCGGTGTAACCCTCCGGGCCGCGATAGCCGTGACGCCTGTCGTATTCGAGCACGCCGCGTCGAACCGCCTGATAAGCTGCGAGTTGATCCTTGGCGCGTATCGTGGTGTAAACCCTGAGGCCTTCTGTATAGGTCGCCTCCTGATACTGCTGGAATATTTCCTGTCTTACCATTTCGGTCAGATAGTCCGATTTGACTGAAAACTCCTGATTGCCGTGCTTGGCGATGAGGATTTCCTTTTGCGAGCTGGCCAGTTGCGCATCGGTGATAAAGTGCAATTCATGCATGCGGCGTAGCACATACATTTGACGAAGTTTGGCGCGCTTAGGGTTGACAACTGGATTAAAGCTGGACGGAGCCTTGGGCAAGCCCGCCAGCATGGCAGCTTCAGCGATGGAGATTTGACTCAGGGGTTTTCCGAAGTAGATCTGCGCTGCGGCGGCAAAACCGTAGGAACGCTGGCCCAGGTAAATCTGATTGATATAAAGCTGAAAAATTTCATCCTTAGACAGATAGTGTTCGATCTTGAAGGCGAGCAGCATTTCATTGAATTTGCGCGTGAAGGTTTTTTCCTTGGACAGGAAAAAATTTCTTGCCACCTGCATGGTGATGGTGCTGGCGCCCTGTTTAGATCCGCCTGCGGTAAAGTTCGAAAGGGCTGCTCGCATCACGCCCATGTAATCGACACCGCCATGCTGGTAAAACCGGTCGTCTTCCGCGGCAAGTATGGCGTTTTTCATCGCATCCGGTACATCGGCTATTTTGACCAGCGCGCGACGCTCTTCACCGAATTCACCCAGCAGCGTGCCTTCCGCGCTGTAGATGCGCAAGGGCACCTTGGGGTGATAGTCGGTGAGAACTTCCAGTGAGGGCAGGGACGGATAAGTCAGCATCACAGCCATGCCAAGCAGCAACAGCGGGAGCGAAATCAGGGTCAGCAGCGCAATAACGGGGAGCAGCCAGCGGCGAGTAGTCATTGAATAGTTGTTCAAGAATAATTAAAAATGGTATTGTTCAGTAAGCGAGTCGATTATACGAGATAAACGCATCATCAAAAACGTCTTTACAGTGTCGATGGTTGTTGCTAGGATTTAAACCACTTTATACGGAAAAGCTCCGAACGGCCTATGCCTAAAGTTAATTTTGATTTAATTCTGGATTTTCTCCAGTCAAAAACGCCACCCTTGATAGGCGTCGATATCAGTTCCTCATCGGTCAAGCTGGTTGAGTTGAGCCGGGCGCCGAATAACGGGGCTTATGTCGTAGAGCGTTATGTGATTGAGGTTTTGCCTAAAGATGCTTTCTTTGACGGCAATATCAATAACCTGGATGCGCTGGCCGAGACGCTGCAGCGAGCCTGGAAGCGACTGGGCACGCGGATCAAGAATATCAGCGTGGCATTGCCTGCGGCTGCCGTCATCTCCAAAAAAATACTGTTGCCGGCGGGCATGCGAGACGAAGATCTGGAATTTCAGGTTGAATCCGAAGCGAATCAGTATATTCCCTTCGCGCTAGAGGAAGTCAATCTGGATTTTCAGGTTCTGGGTACAGCACCCGGCAATGAAAACGAGGTGGAGGTGTTGCTGGCGGCATCTCGCAAGGCGAATGTAGAGGACAGGGTTGCTGCGGCACAGGCTGCGGGGTTGAAAGTCATCGTGGTGGATGTCGAGCCGTATGCGGCGGAAATGGCTTTTTCTCAGATCAGGGCTCAGTTGCCCGATAACGCGGAAAACAAATGCGTGGCGCTGATCGATATCGGAGCGACCGTGATGAATGTCAATGTGCTGCGCAACGGCCAGTCCATTTATACGCGTGATCAGCAGATCGGTGGTGAGCAATTGACTCAGCAGATTCAGGCTGTCTTTGGCATGACGCCCGAACAGGCTGAACTTGCCAAGCGCAACGGAGATCTTCCTGCCAATTACGAGGCCGATGTGTTGACGCCCTTCCGTGAGAGTCTGGTGATGGAGATTGCCCGCGCGCTGCAGTTCTTTTTTACCTCTTCACAATACAACGAAGTCGATTACATCGTGCTGGCCGGCGGGTGTGCCGTTCTGCCCGGGCTGGATGATGCGGTGGCTACGCGCACTCAGGTGAGCACGATGGTGGCGAATCCTTTTGCCTTGATGACGCTGTCCGGCAAAATTAAGAGTCGCCAGTTGCAATCCGACGCGCCGGCATTGATCGTCGCCTGCGGATTGGCGATGCGGAGGTTTGATCCATCATGATACGCATAAATCTATTGCCGCATCGCGAGGAAAAACGCCGCGCAAAACAGACTCAGTTCATCATCCTGGCCTTGTTTTCTCTGGCTCTGGGGGTGCTGGTCTGGGGGCTGGTGCATGCGGTGATCAGCGCTAAAATCGACTATCAGGAGCGCCGCAATGCTTACCTGACTCAGGAAACTCAGTTGCTCGACAAGCAGATCGCCGAAATCAAGAAATTGCGCGAGCAGACTAAGTCGCTGCTAGAGCGCAAGGATGCGGTCGAGAAATTGCAGAGTGACCGCTCAAGCGTGGTGCATCTGCTGGATCAGATGTTGCGCATCCTGCCGGAAGGCGTCTATATCAAATCGATCAAGCAGACGGGGGATGTAATCAATCTGACAGGTTATGCGCAGTCCAATGCGCGCGTGTCAACGCTGATGAGGGCGATTGAAGATTCCGCCTGGCTTGAATCGCCAGCTCTGATAGAGATCCATTCGACCAGCGCTAACGGGGCGCGCATGAGTGAATTTACGCTGACCTTCAGACTCACAAAGTTGACCGGTTCCGCAACGGTTAATCCCGCAGGCGGAAGGAATTAGGTGCCATGATAAATCTGGATGAATTTAAAAATCTCAATCCGAAAACGCCGGGAGCCTGGCCTTGGGCGGCAAAGCTGCTCACCTTCGCGATGATCTTCGCGGGTGTCGTGATTGTCGGCGCGCTGCTGGACTGGCAGAGCCAGTGGGAGAGTCTGAGTGCGGCTCGTGCTCAGGAAGATACGCTGAAGGAAGCCTTTTTGACCAAGAAGAAGCAGGCGGTCAATCTGGACCTGATCAAAAAGCAGTTGCTGGAAACACAGGAGTCGTTTGGTGCCCTGTTAAAACAGTTGCCGAATAAATCCGAGATGGATGCACTGCTGACCGATATCAATCAGGCAGGTTTAGGACGCGGGTTGCAGTTTGAACTGTTCCGTCCCGGCGCAGAAACGATCAAGGGGTCTTTTGCCGAACAGCCGATATCGATCAAGGTGACGGGAAATTACGATGATCTGGGCAAGTTTTCCAGCGACATTTCGATGTTGCCCCGCATAGTGACGCTCAATGAGATTTCCATCATGCCATCGGGCGGTTCGCTGACGATGGATGCGATTGCAAAAACATTCCGCTATCTGGATGAGGAAGAACTGGCTGCGCAAAAAAGGGCTGCAAAGCCTGCGGGAGCTGCGAAATGAAGCTGATTAGTGTTGCGTTTGCCTGCCTCTTGCTGGCCGGATGCGGCGGTGAAGAATTCGGTGATCTGCGTGAGTTCGTCAAAAATTCCGGTGCCGATATGCGCGGAAAAATTCCGCCTCCGCCAGCGGTCAGTCTCTATGAGCCTTTTGCGTACAACAATGATGCGGGTCTGTCGGATCCGTTTAAACAACGCAAACCGGATGTCGCCTCTTCGGGGCGCCGTGGTGAGCATGAGCCCGACATGAATCGTCCCAAGGAAGCGCTGGAGGAATTTCCTCTGGAGAATCTGAAAATGGTCGGTTATGTTTTTAAAGCAAAAGTCGGTCATGCGGTTGTGCGTGCGCCGGACAGGAAGCTGTATCAGGTCAAGGTCGGCAATCACATCGGCACGAATTTCGGTTTGATCCAGAAACTGACCGATACCGAAATTACGATTAAAGAAGTGGTGCAGGACAGCACCGGTGACTGGACTGAGCGCATCAGCAGTCTGCAATTGGTTGATAAGGAGTAACGCGATGGGTACGACGACATTATTAAAGGGCGCGGTGCTGGGTTTCTTGATGCTGCTGGGAACGGCGCGGGCCGAGTCGCAGAACAGCATTACCGCGCTGAGCGTCGCTGAGGCGGGTGCAGGGACGACCGTAATCAAGGTTGAAATGGCAGAACCCATGGCCAATCCCCCTGCCGGTTTCACGATCAATGTTCCGCCTCGCATCGCGCTGGATTTTCCCAATACGGGGAACGGACTGGGTAAGTCTTTGCAGGATTTTTCACGGGGTGATCTGCGCAGCGCCAATATCGTTCAGGCGGGTACGCGTACGCGGCTGGTGGTGAATTTGAACCAGATGCTCGCCTACGATACCAAGATAGACGGGCGTAACATACTGATCACGCTGCATGCCAAAACAGTCGAGCCGGCAGCGCCGGCAGCCCGCTTTGCCGAAGCGCGTCCGACGGCTCAAAAACACGCGCTGAACAATGTCGATTTCCGGCGCGGTAAAAATGGCGAAGGCCGCATACAGGTCGATCTTTCAGATCCTGGAGTCGGAATCGATATCCGCCGTCAGGGTACCAAGCTGATCGTTGAGTTTCAAAAGACCAGTTTGCCTGCTAAATTGCAGCGTAAACTCGACGTGATCGACTTCGCAACCCCGGTTCAAATTGTCGACACCTCATCTCAGGGCGACAATATCCGCATGGTGATTGAGCCTAAGGGGATGTGGGAACACGCGGCCTATCAAACCGACAACAAGTTCATCATCGAGGTCAAGTCTCTGATTGAAGATCCGAATAAACTGGTCAAGGGAAATCAGGCAGGTTATGCCGGTGAAAAGCTCACGCTTAACTTTCAGGACATCTCGGTGCGCGAGGCGCTGAATGTCATTGCCGATTTCACAGAGCTCAACATGGTGATCAGCGATACCGTGACGGGAAATCTGACGCTGCGACTGAAAGATGTGCCGTGGGATCAGGCGCTGGATATCATACTGCAAAGCCGTGGTCTGGCGATGCGCAAAAATGGCAACGTGATTCAGGTGGCGCCTATAGGTGAAATCGCTGCATCCGAGAAGAGCGATTTGACGGCCAAGCAGGATATCTCTGAGCTTGAAGAGTTGCGCACGGAAAGTTTTCAGTTAGGTTATACAACGGCGACCGCAGCAGCATCATTGCTGACCGGGGCGACTGCGGGTGCGGGTGCGGGTACGGCTCCGGTTGCGGCAGCAGGGGCGGCTTCGGCGACCGGGGGGTCTTCTCGCATATTGTCAAAACGCGGCAGTGCAATGGCGGATATTCGCACCAATACGCTGTTCGTAAAGGACATTCCTTCCCGCCTCGAAGAGGTGCGCAAACTGCTAAAGCAGATCGATGTTCCAGTGCGTCAGGTGATGATAGAGGCGCGATTCGTGTCTGCGGGGGATTCTTTTGCGCGCTCTTTGGGCGGCAAGCTGGGTTTTGCAGGTCCTGCGGTAGGGCCGAATGCGGGTTTTGCGGTTGGAGGAAACACGCCGACCGCGACGCGCGCAACAACGGGAGTCAATGTGAATCTCCCTGGCTCTCTGGCGGGCCAGGGTGGCGGTTTGCTGCTGTCCTTGTTTAATCCTGCTGCAACGAAAGTGTTGACGCTGGAGCTGAATGCTTCAGAGACAGACGGCATCACCAAGAATATCGCCAGTCCGCGCGTGGTTACGGCAGACAAGACCAAGGCCTCGATCAAGTCAGGTGTAGAAATACCTTACACGCTGGCAGGAACTGTCGGCAGTCCTCCGACCACGGCTTTCAAGACGGCTGCTTTGAGCCTTGATGTTACGCCGCACATCACGCCTGACAACAACATCAACATGATGCTGGTCGCAAGTCAGGATACCGTGGGTGCTTTGTACGGCGGAGTGCCCAGCATAAACAGCAAATCTGTGACGACTGAAGTCCTCGTTGAAAACGGCGGTACGGTGGTGGTCGGCGGGGTGTTCACGCAAGATGTGGCGGACACCACCAACAAGGTGCCGTTGCTGGGCGATGTTCCTGTGCTGGGATGGATGTTCAAAAACAAGGTCAAGACGGACACCAAGAACGAATTGCTTATTTTCATTACGCCCAAGATCATGCAGGACGTGATGAACATCAAATAGTCGGTTTTTTCTTCTGACTACAAAGCCCGGCTCTGTCCGGGCTTTTGCTTGAATTCGTTTACAATACAGGCTATGCAAAATAGTTCAATAAACAGCGCGCGGAAATTCGCTTCGGGGAACCTGATTCTGGTCGGTATGATGGGTTCAGGGAAAACCACCATGGGGCGCATACTGGCAAAGCATCTCAACAAGGAATTCATCGATACCGACGAAGAAATTCAGTTGCGCACCGGAGTGACGATACCGCATATCTTCGATGTCGAGGGTGAGTCTGGATTCCGTGCCCGTGAAACCGATGCGATCGAAGCCCTGGTTTGCCGTAACGATCTGGTGCTGGCAACGGGCGGCGGTGCGGTGCTGGCCGAAGGCAATCGCGAAATGCTCAAGGATAATGGCATCGTCATTTACCTCAAGGCGGGGGTTCACGATCTGTGGATGCGCACGCGCAACGATAAGACCCGCCCTTTGCTGCAAACAGGAAATCTGCACGCAAAGTTGGCCGATTTGCTTCATCAGCGTGAGGCTTTCTATCAGCAGGTGGCGGATATTGTGATTCCGACCGGGCGACAAAGCGTACATGCACTGATGCTGAAGCTGGCGGGTGAAATCGAAACATACCGGAAGAATAATTCATGATGCAGACACTGACCGTAGGACTGGATGAGCGCAGCTATCCGATACACATAGGATCGGGCTTGCTGGACAATGCAGAGTTGCTGAGCGCCTGTTTGCCAAAGAAACGCGCGGCCATCGTAACCAACAGCACGGTTGCCCCTTTATATCTGGAACGACTCGAACAGACGCTCCGCCAGATCGGGGTTGCAAGCGTCACCATCGTGCTGCCAGATGGTGAGCAATATAAAACCTCTGAAACGCTCAACCTGATCTACGATGGCTTGCTGACACATCGCTGCGAGCGCACGACGCCTCTGATCGCCCTGGGCGGCGGGGTGATAGGCGACATGACCGGTTTTGCGGCTGCGAGCTATTTGCGCGGCGTACCCTTTATCCAGATCCCGACCACGCTCTTGTCGCAGGTGGATTCGTCGGTGGGTGGCAAGACGGGCATCAATCACCCGCTGGGCAAAAACATGATAGGGGCTTTTTATCAGCCTAAACTGGTGCTGGCAGATATCGAAACGCTCAATACCCTGCCGGACAACGAACTATCTGCCGGGCTTGCCGAAGTGATCAAGTATGGCTTGATACGCGATTTGCCCTTTCTCGAATGGCTGGAGGCAAATATGGAACGGCTGCTGGCGCGGGAGCCGGAAGCGCTCCAATATGCGGTACAGCGCAGCTGTCAGAACAAGGCTGAGGTAGTGGCGGCCGACGAGCGCGAAAGCGGGGAGCGGGCGCTGCTCAATCTAGGTCACACCTTCGGGCACGCTATCGAATCGGGCATGGGTTACGGCAATTGGCTGCACGGCGAGGGCGTTGCGGCGGGAACCGTTATGGCGGCGGATTTGTCGCATCGCTTAGGCTGGATCAGCGAACAGGATGTGGCGCGAGTGCGCAGCCTGTTTGTTCGCGCAAATTTACCGGTTGTTTCGCCCGATCTTGGCATCGAAAAATATCTGGGCTATATGGGGCTAGATAAAAAAGTTGAAGGGGGAAAATTGCGCTTTGTTCTGCTGCGGCAGGTCGGCCGGGCCGAACTGGTTGGCAATGTGCCAGCCGAGTTGTTGATACAAACGCTCAACGCCTGCGTTCATGGTTGAACTTGCCCCGTATGCGGTATCGGAAGCCAATTCCCGCGGCAGAAGAATAGCCGAAGTTTCGCCGCAGGGACGCAGCGAATTTCAGCGCGACCGGGATCGCATCATACATTCGGGCGCGTTCCGTCGCCTCGAGTACAAGACTCAGGTGTTCGTCAATCACGAAGGGGATTTATTCCGCACCAGGCTCACACACAGCATAGAGGTAGCGCAAATTGCCCGTTCGATCGCGCGCCGTCTGAATCTGAATGAGGATCTTGCAGAGGCGATTTCGCTGGCACACGATCTGGGACATACGCCGTTCGGACATGCGGGTCAGGATGCGCTGAACGGTTGCATGAAGGATTACGGCGGTTTTGAGCACAATTTGCAGTCGGTGCGGGTAGTGGACATGCTCGAAGAACGTTATGCTACTTTCGATGGGCTTAATCTTTGCTTCGAGACGCGCGAGGGCATACTGAAACACTGCCGCAAAGAGCAGGCGATGCAGCTTGGCGAGTTGGGCGAGCGCTTTTTAACTCAGAGGCAACCCTCGCTGGAGGCGCAAATCGCCAATCTGGCCGATGAAATCGCCTATAACAATCACGACGTGGATGACGGGTTGCGCTCTGGGCTGATTACGTTAAATCAGCTCTCTGAAGTTCCTCTGGTTGAGGAACATTTGGGGCAGGTGCGCGACATGTATCCCGATTTGAATGAGCGCCGCATCGTACATGAGACCGTCAGGCGCATGATCAACACGCTGGTAACCGACCTGATCAGACAGAGTGCGGCTAATATCGCTCATGCCGATCTGCATACGCTGGAAGACGTGCGGTGCGCACCCGCCCTGATCGCCTTCAGCGATGAGCTGAATGCAAGGCAGCGCACGCTCAAGCAGTTTTTGCACAAACATCTCTATCGTCATTACAGGGTGATGCGTATGAGCGCAAAGGCGCAGCGCATCATCAGGGATTTGTTCGGTGTGTTCATGGAGGATCGCCGCCTTTTGCCGTTTCAACCACGGGAAAACCTGACGATGGCGGAGCACGCGCGAGTGGTGGCTGACTATATCGCTGGCATGACCGACCGCTATGCGATACGCGAACACAAACGCATTTTTGCCGTTGAAGAAGACGCCATTTGACGCGCGGCTACGGCGCAGTTAGCCCTGTAATTGCTTGTATAATGCCCAGTTGTCATTGCGATTTAATTTTGTCGGCTACCGGCCAGTTAGTTCTGTTTAATTTTAGGCTCACCGGATTCGGGCGAGCTGTGGTGTAAAAATGATTCAAACCTCTGAAGAAATCCGTACCAGCGATATTCCGGCTAGTGCCGATGGCATCATCCGCGAAGTTAAGCGTCGCCGCACCTTTGCGATCATCTCCCACCCGGATGCGGGTAAGACCACTCTGACTGAAAAACTGCTGCTGTTCGGCGGTGCGATCCAGATGGCAGGCACGGTCAAGGCGCGCAAAAGCGGACGACATGCGACTTCAGACTGGCTGGAAATCGAAAAACAGCGCGGGATTTCTGTTGCCAGTTCGGTGATGCAGTTCACTTTCGACGATTGTGTGATCAATCTGCTTGACACTCCCGGTCATCAGGATTTTTCAGAAGATACCTACCGTGTGCTGACGGCAGTGGATGCGGCCGTGATGGTGGTCGATGCGGCAAAGGGTGTGGAGGAGCAGACCATCAAGCTGCTGGAAGTGTGTCGTTTGCGCAACACGCCCATCATCACCTTTATCAACAAGATGGATCGGGAGGTGCGCGAACCTCTCGAAGTGCTGGATGAAATCGAATCGGTATTAAAGATCCACTGCGCACCGGTGACATGGCCGATCGGTATGGGCAAGCGTTTTCAGGGCGTTTACCATCTGCTGAACGATCAGGTGCTGCGGTTTTTACCCGGGGAAGCTAAGGCGGGGCAGGATGTTGAAATATTGCAGGGCGCAGAGATAGATCAGCTCGATAAGTTGTGTCCGAGCGAAATGCAGACCATGCGCGATGAAACCGAGCTGGTGATGGGAGCGGGGGCGTCATTCGAATTGCCGGAGTTTTTGAGCGGCAAACAGACGCCGGTATTTTTCGGTTCAGGCGTGAATAACTTCGGTGTTCGTGAAATCTTGCGCGCATTGGTGGATTGGGCGCCAGCGCCGCTGCCGCGCGCGACCGATGTGCGCATGGTGCAGCCTACCGAGTCGGCTTTCACGGGGTTTGTGTTCAAGATTCAGGCCAACATGGATCCGAATCACCGGGATCGCATCGCATTCATGCGTGTGTGTTCCGGCCGGTATGCATCGGGCATGAAGGTTAAACACAGGCGCAGCGGTAAGGAGATGAAGCTTGCCAATGCTGTGACCTTTATGGCTAATGAGCGTGCGCGTCTGGATGAGGCTTATGCCGGCGATATCATAGGCGTGCACAATCACGGACAGTTGCAGATAGGCGATGTGCTCACCGAAGGCGAGGCGCTGACTTTCAAGGGAATTCCCTATTTTGCGCCTGAATTGTTCAGCCGTGCGCGCCTGCGCGACCCGATGAAGGCCAAGCAGTTGCAAAAGGGGCTGCGGCAACTGGGCGAAGAAGGGGCTGTGCAAGTATTCGAGCCGCTCAATGACACAAGCAATCCGTTGATAGGGGCTGTGGGTCAGTTGCAGTTCGAGGTGGTTGAGCACCGGCTTAAAGCCGAATACGGCGTGGATGCCGTGTTCGAACGAGCCGGGATACAGACTGCGCGCTGGGTAACCTGCGCAGATTCTGCGCATCTTGTAGAGTTTGTCAAAGCCAACCAGAGCCGTCTGGCAAAAGACGTGGATGGTAACTATGCCTATCTGGCGGATTCTGGCGTAAATCTGCGACTAGCTCAGGAGCGTTGGCCGAAGGTGCAGTTCTTCGCCACAAGGGAGCACGGACAGCAGTTGAGCTAAGCGGAGAGATTTTCGGATGCATTTCAATTTTGAGTTGACGGTTGGGATTTAATGCCTATAATGCGCCCCGTCTTCAACGGGACGGCAGTTGAAACGGAGTTGATCTGGTAACGGAAAGGGCTTAATAATCATTAAAATGGTTGCGTTTTCTGAAGTTTTTGTTGAAGGTTAATAAGGGCGTGAAGATTTAGTTGACAGGATGTTTTATGTCTCTATAATGCGCACCTCTTCAGCGGGATGAGGCGAAAACGAAGTGTTACGGGAAACCGGAGGCGCTTAATAATCAGAGGGTTGATTGGTTTTTCCGGAGCTGCTGAGAAATAAAAAGATTCAAATTGTAGTTGACAGGAAGTTTTAAGTCTCTATAATGCCGGACTCTTCGCTGCAAGCGAATCGCTCTTTAAAA
>CAYPIG010000075.1:759-13256 GCA_964410705.1 uncultured Gallionella sp. | reverse complement strand
CGGTGATATGCAACAGACCGTCGATACCGCCCAGATCAACGAACGCGCCGTAGTCTGTGATGTTCTTGACCACGCCCTTGACGATCGCGCCTTCTTTGAGATTCTCCATCACGGATTCACGATCAGCGCCCATCGTCGCTTCCAGAACCGCGCGGCGGGAAACCACCACGTTGTTGCGACGACGATCCAGCTTGATGACCTTGAATTCCATGGTCTTGTTTTCGTACGGTGTCGTATCCTTGACTGGACGGATGTCAACCAGCGAACCCGGCAAGAATGCGCGGATACCGTTAACCATGGCAGTCAGACCGCCCTTAACCTTACCGCTGACGAAGCCTTCAACGATCTTGCCTTCTTCCATGGCGATCTCAAGATCATGCCATGCAGCCAGACGCTTGGCTTTTTCACGCGACAGCTTGGTCTCACCATAGCCGTTTTCCAGCGATTCGATTGCAACCGTGACGAAGTCACCGGCAGCTACTTCCATCTCGCCCTTGTCGTTCAGGAATTCCTCAACGGGAATCCAGCTCTCGGACTTGAGGCCTGCATTTACGACCACGACGTTGTGGTCAATACGCACAACTTGTGCGGTAATCAGCTCGCCTGCACGCATTTCCTTGCGCGTCAAACTTTCTTCAAACATTGCGGCGAAGCTATCTGGGTTCATTGCTACATCTGCGGTTGCGTTCATCGAATACACCTAAAAGATTTTTCTGTTTGCACAGAGGTTAGTTAAAAAACCTTAGGAAAAGCGCCTAAGGGGCCAAGCATTTATATCCGGACAGCACTGCTTCCACGGCCTGCTCGATGTTAAGAGCCGTCGTATCAAGCAGCATCGCATCAGGAGACTGTTTCAGGGGGGCTGCGCTGCGCTGGGTATCCCGCTCATCGCGAGCCCGTATATCCTGTAACAAGCTCGCCATATTAGCATCCATCCCCTTCTCTTTCAACTGCTTATAGCGGCGATCCGCGCGTGCCTCGGCCGAAGCTGTCAGGAATATTTTCACTTTAGCATCGGGAAAGACGACAGACCCCATATCACGCCCGTCGGTCACCAGCCCCGGTGCTTTTCTGAAATCACGCTGTTTGGCAAGCAAGGCTGCGCGCACCTGATGCAAGGCAGCCACTTTCGAAGCACCCGATGCGCAAACCTCACCGCGTAACTCATCGCCTGCAAGAACCCCGTCCAGCCATATCTCTTCGCCCTTGAATTCAACCTTCATGCGCGATGCCAGCACAGCCAGCGCCGCCTCGTCGTCAAGCGCAATCCCGTCGCGCGAAGCCGCCAGTGCCAGCACGCGATAGAGCGCACCGCTGTCGAGATAGTGAAAACCGAGTTTATTTGCAACGCGCTGCGCGACCGTCCCCTTGCCGGAAGCGGAAGGTCCGTCTATCGCAATCACAGGAACCGCCACAGTTACTTTGGCAAATTCGGCGAAGTAATCAGGAAAGGTTTTGGCGACACAGTTGGGATCATTTATTCGGATTCCCAAACCAAACGCCGCCAGTGAAAAACACATCGCCATGCGATGATCGTCATAAGTGTCTATCGCAGGATGCAGAATGCAGGATGCAGGATGCGGCAAAACCTCGGCTTTATCACTTAATCCCGAATCCTCGCTCCTCAATCCTGTCACTTTAATATAGTCCTCGCCCTCCTCCACGGTTGCGCCCACTTTGCGCAGCTCGGTCGCCATAGCAGTGATGCGGTCAGTCTCTTTTACCCGCCAGCTGGCGATGTTGCGCAAGGTGGTTGTGCCCTCCGCATACAAGGCTGCAACCGCCAGCGTCATCGCCGCATCGGGAATGTGGTTGCAGTCAAGGTCGATGGCCTTAAGTTTTCCATCGGCAGGCCCAGATGCTTCGATCCAGTTATCCCCCATCGTAATGAGCGCACCCATCTTGGCCAACTCGTCGGCGAATTTCACATCGCCCTGCACGCTCGTGTTGCCCACACCTTCAACGCGCACCGGCCCGCCGCCGATCGCGCCTGCCGCCAGAAAATACGAGGCGGAAGAGGCATCGCCTTCCACGTAGATTTCTCCCGGTGAGATATAACTACTATTCGGCATCACGGTAAAACTGCGCCAGCCATCGCGCACAACTGCAACGCCGAAACGCGCCATCATCCGTATCGTTATTTCAATATAAGGTTTGGAGATCAATTCGCCGATCACCTCGATGACGACCCCACTGCTCATCAGAGGTGCCGCCATCAGCAAGGCAGTCAGAAACTGACTGGACACATCGCCGCGCACTTTAATCCAGCCACCTGCCACCAGTGCGGGCTTGATCTTTAACGGCGGAAAACCTTCGTTGCCAAGATAATCGATATTCGCCCCCAGTTGACGCAAGGCATCGACCAGATCGCCTATCGGCCTCTCATGCATGCGCGCCACACCGGATAACTTATAGCTGCCACCGGCTAAAGCCAGCGCCGCGGTCAGAGGACGAAAAGCGGTACCCGCATTGCCCAGGAACAGCTCCGCGTTCTTATTTAAAAAATCCCCCCCGCAGCCGGTTACCTTGTAAGCGTTACCGCCCAGCGATTCAACGCCGACCCCCAGCGTCTGCAATCCTTCCAGCATGCGATCGGTATCGTCAGAGCGCAGCAGATCACGCACGATAGTCGTGCCGCTGGATAACGCGGCCAGTAAAAGGACTCGATTGGAGATGCTCTTGGAACCGGGCAGCACCACCGTGCCGCGAGCAGACATCAAAGGAGGAAGATCAAGGTATTCGGTATGAGTCATGTTGCACTTTCTGGATCGTTTTTAGCCTGATCGGCGAGAAAACGGGTTTATTGTTGCGTCCACTTGCCGCGCACTTCGCGCGCCAGGCTGAAAATCTCCTGCAGCTTATCCGCATCACACTCGGCCAAAGCCGTGTGTATGGTTTCCAGCTCCTGCATGTAGCTGCCCATCTCGTTGAGCAAAGCGTCCCGGTTGGCAAGACAGATGTCGCGCCACATCTCGGGAGAGCTGGCGGCGATGCGGGTAAAATCTCTGAACCCGCTGGCGGCAAAGGACAGCAATTGGTCGCGATTTGTTCGCTGCGCCAGATCGTGCACCAGCGCAAAAGATAAAAGATGCGGCAGATGACTCACCGCCGCGAATACCTCGTCGTGCTGAGTTGCCGTCAATTCGCTCACAACGGCGCCGCACAACTCCCAGGCAAGGCGCACGCGGGCTACCGCTTCAGGCGAATTTTCCGGCAACGGGGTGAGCACCACTTTCTTGCCTACATATAAATCCGCCTTTGCGGCCGCAGCACCGCTCAGCTCTGCCCCTGCAATCGGATGAGCCGGCACGAACTGCGAGATCCTGACGCCCATATTGGCATAGGCTGCGGCGACCACATCCCCCTTGGTGCTGCCGCCGTCGGTAACCAGCGTATTCGCGCCCAAATGAGGCGCGATGCGCGCCATCAGTTCTCCCATTTGACCTACCGGCGTTGCCAGCAACACAAGATCGGCATCTTTCAACTCGACGGACAAGTCCTCTCCGATGCGATCGATGATCTTAAGTTGCAGCGCCTCATCCAGCGTGGCCTTGCTGCGTCCGAATCCGACCACCTCGGCAACAGCACGGCGCAGCGCCAGTGCGAAGGATCCGCCAATCAAACCGACGCCAAAAACCACAATCTTGCGAAATTTCATACTTGTCATGCGGATAGAGTTGGGCTGTCAGCCAAAGAATTTACCACTTGGGTTTGATAAACGCACCCGTCAAATCCAGAGACTTGATCTCACTGATAGATGCCGGATGAGGCGCAGGTAAGCTGACCTCATGCTTTTCCTGAGCCATTTTTCTGATATTGAAGTACATCCACACCAGAGCTGCCAGCAGTGCCACGACGATAGCCAGCAGCACCCAGGTCAGCGCCTCTTGTTTCGACTGAACCGCGACAGCCGGTACGGCAGCGGGGGCGGGAACCGCCTTTTCTGGCGGCTGCCCCGCCTCGCGTTTCAGACGTATCACCTCTTTGAGCAAACCGATATGTTTTTCCAGCAATACGATCTGTTCCTCGATTTCGCCGTTTTCCTTCTGGAGTGCATGTATGTCGTCCGCATACTCCCCATACTTCTTGATCTCGAGTCGAGTGTCTGCGTGACGGACTTCAGCGGGAAATTTAGGGGGAGGCACAATTTCCGCTCGCGGCCGTGCGGCCTTTACCACAGGAACTTCCTCCACCGGCCTCACTTCCTCACCCGCCACCACGCCATATAAACCTTCAGTGACCGGCGCATCATCCGTAACAACATCCGCCTGACTGCTGGAATTTACGGGAAATTCCGGCAAAAACTCGTACGCTTTATAGACGGCACCTCCTGCAACCGAAGAAGTTTTCAGCGCGATCCGATAAAACAACTCATCGCTTCTGACCCCTGACAGGCGCAAATAATAAGTTCCGTCCGAACGACGCATGACGGTCAGATTCAGCGGGCCTTCGTAAAGCGCATCGCAACCGTTCGCCGAACGGCCTATGATGGAAGCACGGCATTCGGCGTGACGCACCTGAGAAAAGCTCACCTCGCGGGTATAACTGCCGTGCAGGGCGACATTGGCCAGAAAAGCTTCGCCCACATGACTCAGTATCACCCCCTCTCCCAGCGACATCGCCAAAACCGGGGGGGACAGGAAGATCACAAGCCATGCGAGCAGTGTTTTCAACATAAAAGCCCTAAAACAGATATCGGACGATCAGAGCGTCCTGCCAATTGCACCGGCGATGGAACCTAAGGTCACCATCAGTTTCTTCAGTTCATCAGGCGTGAGCGCCTGGTCCGCATCGCACCACGCATCACAAGGACTGGGGTGCATCTCGACTAGCAGACCGTCCGCACCAGCAGCGATCGCCGCCTGTGACAGAGCCGCCACCATCCAGGCCTTGCCGCCCGCATGAGAAGGATCGACGATCACCGGCAAGTGCGTCTCTTTCTTCAACACAGGAATCGCCGTCACGTCCAGCACGTTGCGGTAATAAGTCTCGAAGGTACGGATGCCGCGCTCACAGAAGATGATGTTGTGGTTGCCGCCCGCCGCGATGTATTCCGCCGCCATCAGCCATTCGGAAATGGTCGCGGACATGCCGCGCTTGAGTATCACCGGCTTGTTGATGCGACCGACCTCTTTCAACAGATCGAAGTTCTGCATGTTGCGCGTGCCTATCTGGATCACATCCACATCGTATTCCATGAAGGTGTCGAGCTGGCGCGCATCCAGCAGTTCGGTGACGATGGGCAGTTTATAAGCGCTCGCCGCCTTGCGGAACATGTCCAGGCATTCCGCGCCATGGCCCTGAAAGGCGTAAGGACTGGTGCGCGGTTTGAATGCCCCGCCGCGCATCAGACGGCAACCCGCCTCATCGACATATTTTGCGGATAAATCCATCTGTTCCTGCGTTTCCACGGAACAAGGACCGGCAATCACCTGTATCTGATTGCCGCCCAGTTTGACTCCGCCTATGTCGATCACGGTGTTGTCCCGGTGAGATTCGCGCGAAACGATCTTGTACTGTTTTGCAATGTGCATCGCCGATTCAACGCCCGGCAGCGGGGTGAACATTTCTTCCGACAACTGGCGCTCATCGCCGATTGCGCCTATCACCGTGCGCTCAATGCCGCGAGAGATATTGGCCTTCAGTCCCGCCGTCTCCAGACGGTTGACCACTGTTGCCACCTGTTCGTCGGTGACATCCCTACCCATTACTATAATCATGCTGCTTCTCCAAGTATCCGCTTCAATGCAGACAAAAATTTACAATTCTGTGATTCCAGCCCGATGCTCACGCGCAGAAAATCGGTCATACCGTAATTGCCTATGGGTCGCACGATCACCCCCGATTCGAGCAGACGGCGATAGACGCGCGCCGCATCCGGAACGTGAAAGCTGACGAAATTGCCAAAGGAAGGAATGTAATCCAGACCCAGTTCGGTCAAACCGACTGTCAGTTGCTGCATTCCATTCAGATTCAGCTCGTAGCTGCGCTGCACAAACTCCGCATCCTCAAGCGCTGCCGTAGCTGCCGCCTGCGCCATGCTGCTGACATTGAAAGGCTGACGCACCCGGTTTAGCATGTCTATCACCTGCGGATTCCCCAGCGCGTAACCTACCCTTAGACTCGCCAGACCATAGGCCTTGGAAAAGGTACGCGAAATCAGCAAATTGGGAAATTCAGCCAGCCAGGCCACGCTGTCGTAACGGCAAGCTTCCGGCAGATATTCGTTGTAGGCTTCATCGAGCACCACGAGTATATGGGCGGGCAGCGCGCTCAAGAAGGCATGCAGTTCTTCGCCCGATAAAAATGTTCCGGTCGGATTATTCGGGTTGGCGATGAAGATCAGCTTGGCATTGTGCTGAATCGCCGCGCCGTGCATCGCCTCCAGATCGTGACCGAAATTCTTCGCTTTCACGCTGATCCCCGTCGCGCCCACCGCCTGAGTCGCCAGCGGATAGACGGCGAACGCATGGTCGGAATACACCGCACGATCGCCCACCGTGAGAAAAGCGCGCGCCGCCAGCTCCAGCAGATCGTTGGAGCCATTGCCCAGCACCAGCTGGTCGTGCTGCACGCCGTAGCGCGCAACCAGCGCGGATTTCAGGGCGTAACCGTTGCCATCCGGATAAAGGCTGATTTCGCCCAAGGCATCGCGTGCGGCCGCCACGGCCTTGGGGCTTGCGCCCAGCGGATTTTCATTCGAGGCCAGTTTGACGATATCGGTGATCCCCAGTTCACGCTCCAGTTCGGAGATCGGTTTGCCGGGCTGATAAGGCGCGATGGCTCGCACATACTTTGGTGCCAGTTCAGAATAATTCATTTCAACCATCTTAAAAAATACACAACCTAAAACCTATTTAACCGGCTTTCTCAATATCCAGTAAGTCTCGCCCGGCCAGCCGGGGAACTTCGCTCCGAACCACAGATTGAAACGCAGCCACCACTGGTAATTTTCCAGGAAAAAGCCCTTCTTGCGCATGAAGAAAGCGCCGGATAAAAACTCGATTTCCAGCCCGTTGGCAGCGGCCATTTCTCGCACCCGCTCGGGAGAAAAAACGCTGACGTGGCCGAATTTACGGGCCGTCGCGCGTATCTTGTCCTCGCGGCCCTGCGCAAAAGCTTGCGGAGTCGAAGGCAGGCCGCCGATCAACATGCCGCCGGGTTTAAGATGCGGCACGATCTTGCCCACCAGTTCCTCAGGCTTGAAAAGATGCTCCAGCACATGCAGCACTATCATCACGTCGTATTGTTTGTCATCGCTCAGAGAAAATTCAGGGCTTTCCAGATCGACCTGATAAAACTTGTTGTAACCCACCCGCCCCAGCACATCTTCGCGGATCAGCGCATCGACCGCATCCCAGCTGGCAAGTTTAACCGGGCCACCGCCCAACTCCACCGCCGCCTTCAGAAAACCCAGCATCTGCCCCACATCCACGCCGATCTCGCACACGTTCAACTCGCCGCGACGCTCCGATTCCTCGCGCAGAAAATGGTAGATAAACCAGTATCTCACCATCCTGATCGGATAGCTGATATGGCGCGCATCGGCGGGAATGCCGTAATTGTCGCTCTGAAAAGCGGGATTATTCTTTAAAAAATCCACGTCCCAGTCGAGTTGTTTAATCGTCATACTTTTACCTCTAAAATCAACTCAAACCGCAACCGGGTAAGAGCCTAAAATTTTCATGAATGCAGCCGAATTTTTGAGATCCAGAAGTGCAGAGGCGACCTTTGCATCCGCCTGATGACCTTCTATATCCACGTAAAATACGTATTCCCACAAACCTGAGCGCGACGGACGCGACTCAAACTTGGTCATGCTGACCCCGTTTCTGGCCAGCGAACTTAACAACTCGTGCACCGCACCCGGCTTATTGGCGGTCGAAAACACCAGCGAAGTCTTGTCATTGCCCGAAGGCGCAACTTCCTGCTTGCCCAGCACCAAAAAACGGGTGGTATTTCTGGCATCGTCCTCGATATTTTCTACGCAGACATTCAGACCAAAATGCATCGCAGCCTGACTGCCCGCGATCGCCGCACAATTTGCATGGCCGGATGCCAATCTTGCCGCCTCGGCATTGCTGGAAACCGGGATGCGCGCGGCATGCGGCAGATTGACGTTGAGCCAGCCCTGGCACTGCCCCAGCGACTGAGGGTGAGAATAGACCGTCTGTATCTGACTCACATCACACTGCTGCGCCAGCAGGCACTGATGAATGGGCAACATCACTTCGCCGCAAACCTGCAGCGTGCTTTGCATCAATAGATCCAGCGTGCGCCCGACCGCCCCTTCGGTCGAATTTTCAACCGGCACCACGCCATACTGCACGGTGCCGCTCTCGACCGACTGAAACACATCGTCTATCGTGGCGCAGGACACGCCAACAACGGCACTGCCGAAACGCTTCAAGGCAGCTGCCTCGGTAAATGTACCCTCAGGCCCGAGATAGGCCGCCGACATCGGCGCTTCCAGCGCGCGGCACTGCGACATCACCTCGGTGAACAGCGCCGCGATGGCTTCGTTGCTCAAAGGTCCTTTGTTGGCTGACTGCAGGCGACGCAGCACCTGAGCCTCACGTTCGGGACGCAACACCACCCCGCCCTGTTTCAGATGACCGATCTGCTGCGCAAGCTGCGCGCGCTGATTGACGAGGCGGAGCAGCTCGTCATCGAGCCTATCGATCTGTTCCCGACACTGTTTTAACTGTTCGCTCATGAAACTTCCGGCAGCTTGCGCACCATCAGCACGCCTTCTATAGATTCGATTTGTGCGATCAGCTCTTCAGGCACCGAACTGTCTGTATCCACCAGCGTATAGGCCATTTCTCCGCGCGATTTATTCATCATGGTGTGGATGTTGATCCCGGCAGCCGCCAGAGTGGAAGATATCTGCCCCAGCATGTTGGGCACATTGGCGTTGGCAACCGCCAGCCGATGCCGGGATTCGCGAGGCATCACCAGTGTCGGAAAATTCACCGTATTGGTAATATTGCCGTTTTCCAGATATTCGCGAACCTGATCGACCACCATCACCGCGCAGTTTTCTTCCGCCTCTTCGGTGGAAGCGCCCAGATGAGGCAGTGTCACCACCCCGCTCTTGCCCTGCAGCTTCTCCGAAGGAAAGTCGCACACATAACCGCGCAGATGCTTAGCCTGCAAGCCTGAAAGCACCGCATCGCTGTCCACGATCGCATCGCGCGAGAAATTCAAAAGTACCGCTCCCGATTTCATGGCAGATACGCGCGCCTCGTTGATCAGGCCTTTGGTTGCCGGCAACAGCGGAACATGCAGGGTGACGAAATCGCTGTGGCGCAGCAACTCTTCTATGCTCTGCGCCTTTTTCACCTGTGAGGACAGGCTCCAGGCCCCTTCGACGGTGATTTCAGGATCGTAACCGTACACTTTCATGCCCAGACCCAGCGCCGTGTCCGCCACCAGCCTGCCGATCGCCCCCAACCCTATGATGCCGAGGGTGCGGCCGCGCAGCTCGATACCGGCAAAATGCTTCTTGCCGTCTTCTACCAGCTTGTGCTGTGTCGCATCGTCCCCTTGTAAGCCCGCGACGAACTGCAGCGCCGGGACTACATTGCGTGCGGCAAGCAACATGCCAGCCACCACCAGTTCCTTGACCGCATTAGCATTCGCCCCCGCCGCGTTGAATACCGGAACACCGCGCGCCGACATGCCCGCTACGGGCACGTTGTTGGTTCCGGCTCCTGCCCGCGCGATCGCCTTCACGCTGGCAGGAATTGTCATGTCGTGCATGACCTGAGAGCGCACCAGGATTGCATCCGGTTCTGCAATATCGCCGCCCACCTGATAACTGTCAGCGGGAAAACGTTTGAGTCCCTGATGAGATATCTTGTTCAGGGTGAGTATGCGATAGGTCATTTTGATTATCCGTTGTTTTTAGCAAACTCGTTCATGAATTCGACCAGCGCAGCAACCCCTGCCAGAGGCATCGCGTTGTAGATCGAAGCGCGCATGCCGCCTACCGAACGGTGTCCCTTGAGCTGCAGCAAGCCGCGCGCATCGGCCTGTTTTACGAAGGCGCCATCCAGGCTTGAGTCTTTGAGCGTAAAGGGGATGTTCATGCGCGAGCGGTTAGCGGTGGCAACCGGGCAATTGTAAAAACCATTGCTTGCATCTATCGCCGCATACAAGAGATTGGCCTTAGCGATGTTGGTCTGTTCCATAGCTGCGATACCGCCGTTCTTCTTCAGCATCTGGAACACCAGCCCTGCGATGTAGATGCCGTAAGTGGGCGGCGTGTTGTACATCGAATCGTTGTCCGCATGCGTCTTGTAGTCCAGCATGGTAGGCGTACCTGCGACCGTCTGACCTATCAGATCTTCGCGCACGATGACGATAGTCAAACCTGCAGGACCGATGTTTTTCTGCGCCCCGGCGTAGATCAGGCCGTATTTGGACACATCGACAGGACGGGACAGGATACACGAAGACATGTCTGCCACCAGCGGCACGGAGCCGGTTTCGGGCAACCAGTCGAACTCCACCCCGCCTATGGTTTCATTCGGCGTGATGTGCAGATAGGCGGCTTCAGGGTCGCACTTCCAGGTCGAAAAATCGGGAACGTAAGAAAAATTCTTGTCCGCGCTGGTCGCAACCACGTTCACCGCACCGAACTTCTTCGCTTCCGAAATCGCCTTCTTCGACCATTCGCCGGTGTTGAGATAGTCTGCCGAACTCTTGCCGCGCAGCAGATTCATCGGAATCATCGCGAACTGCTGAGAAGCACCACCCTGCAGGAACAAAACCTTGTAATTGGCGGGTATACCCATCAACTCGCGCAGATCGGCTTCAGCCTGGGCTGCGATACCCATGAATTCCTTGCCGCGATGCGACATCTCCATCACCGACATACCGCTACCGTTCCAGTCCATCATTTCGGCCTGAGCCTGCTGCAATACTACTTTGGGCAATACTGCCGGACCTGCGCTAAAGTTGTAGATAGTCATTCTGCAATCACTCCAAAATATTTAGAAAAATAAAAGGATCGAGGATTCAGGATTGAGTTAAAAGCGGCGCACCGAACTTTGCTCGCTCCTCGCTCCTCAATCCTCAGTCCTGTCTTCTTGATCCTGTATCCCGACTCCCGCCTCTTCCTCATCGGCTTCGGCGATGCGACTCAGACTCGCCAGCTTCTCGCCCTTCTCCAGATTCATCAGCGTCACGCCCTGCGTCGTTCTGCCCATCTCGCGTATTTCATTGACGCGGGTGCGGATCAACACCCCGTTGGTGCCGATCAGCATGATTTCGTCTTCGGCATTGACCAGCGTTGCCGCGACCACACGGCCGTTGCGCTCCGAAGTCTGGATCGCGATCATGCCCTGAGTGCCGCGTCCGTGACGGGTGTATTCACCCACCGGCGTGCGCTTGCCGTAGCCGTTTTCGGTGGCGGTCAGCACGCTTTGCTGTTCATTCTCGGCCACCAGCAAGGAGATGACCTGCTGACCTGCTGCCAGCTTCATGCCGCGCACCCCGCGCGAGGCACGGCCGGTTTCGCGCACGTCATCCTCGTCGAAGCGAACCGCCTTGCCGCCGTTGGAGAACAGCATCACATCGTGATGACCGTCGGTGATCGCTACGCCGATCAGATAATCGTCCTCATCCAGATTGATCGCGATGATGCCGCGTTTCATCGGACGGGAGAAGTCGGTCAATGAGGTCTTCTTCACCGTGCCGTTGGCGGTGGCGAAGAACACGAACTTGTCCTCATTGAATTCCGTTACCGGCAGGATCGCGTTGATCTTCTCGCCCTCTTCGAGCGGCAAAAGATTCACGATGGGTTTACCGCGTGCAGAAGGACTGCCCTGCGGAACATCGTAAACCTTCATCCAGTACACGCGCCCCTTGTTGGAGAAACACAAAATAAAGTTGTGTGTATTGGCGACGAACAGGTTGTCGATGAAGTCGTCGTCCTTGTTTTTGGTTGCCTGACGGCCTCGTCCGCCGCGCTTTTGAGCGCGGTACTCGTCCATCTTCTGCGCCTTCATGTAACCGCCGTGAGAGAGCGTCACCACCACGTCCTCGGGCGGAATCAAATCTTCCATGCTCATGTCGTGCGTGTGCGTGACGATCTCGCTGCGGCGCTTGTCGCCGAACTGCGTCTTCACCGCAGTCAGCTCCTCGCCTATGATCGCCGTGACGCGTTCAGGCTTGGCCAATATATCGAGCAAGTCGGTGATTTTGTCCATTACCTCGCGATATTCGCCGATGATCTTGTCCTGCTCCATGCCGGTCAGTCGCTGCAGACGCAACTCCAGTATCGCCTGAGCCTGCGCATCGGACAGATGATATACGCGGTCGTTACCCGAGACGATCAGACCGAACTGAGGCGCCAGACCATCGGGCCGGGAAGCATCGCTCACCCGGCTTAACATGTCTTCGACCAGCTCTGAGCGCCAGCCCTTCGCCATCAGTTCACGTTTGGCATCGCTAGGTGCAGGAGCCGCCTTGATCAGCGCGATGATTTC
>CAYPIG010000075.1:0-749 GCA_964410705.1 uncultured Gallionella sp. | reverse complement strand
AACTTCTGCAAGACCTAGGGTTTCACGGATAATTGCAGAAGGCTGCCACACTATTTGGGTTAACTGAACTTTAGCTTCTTGACTGTCTTTGGCTTTCTTGATGAGTTGAATCACTTCATCGATATTGGCTAATGCAATCGCCAACCCTTCCAAGATATGGGCACGTTCGCGCGCCTTGCGCAATTCAAATATGGTACGGCGCGTCACCACTTCGCGGCGGTGGCGCAAAAATGCGTCCATCACCTGCTTCAAATTCAGCAACCTGGGCTGTCCATCGACGATGGCCACCATGTTGATGCCGAAACTGTCCTGCATCTGCGTGTCTTTGTACAGGCGATTGAGCAGCACGTCGGCATTTTCGCCGCGTTTTAATTCAATCACCGCACGCATGCCCGACTTATCCGACTCGTCGCGAATTTCCGATATGCCTTCCAGTAGCTTCTCGCGCACCATCTCGCCGATCTTCATCAGCAGATTGGCCTTGTTCACCTGATAGGGCAGCTCGTCGATGATGATCGCCTGACGCTCACCCTTGCCGATATCCTCGAAGTGGCAGCGCGCGCGCATGACTACCCGGCCACGGCCGGTGCGATATCCTTCGCGCACGCCAGCTAAGCCATAGATAAAGCCTGCGGTCGGAAAATCCGGAGCTGGCACATAATCGATCAGTTCTTCGATATCCATCTCGGGATTTTTCAGCAGCGCAAGACAGGCATCGATCACCTCGGTCATGTTGTGCGGCGGAATGT